>CAYOGO010000165.1:0-3520 GCA_964403405.1 uncultured Lachnospiraceae bacterium
GAAAAGAATAAAGGCACGAGGCATTGAAGTCGTTGTTTACGAGCCAACAATGCAGGAGGATAGCTTTTACAGCAGCCGTGTGATAAGGGATCTTGATGAATTTAAGAGAGTGAGTGATGTTATAATCGCAAACAGGTATCATGATGATATAACAGATGTAAAAGAAAAAGTTTACACAAGAGATCTGTATTTCAGAGATTAATGTTGACTTTAAGCTTTAGTTGTGATATACTTTATATCGTGCAACGATCACAAATTGCACGGTATTTTTGTATATATCGGAGGAAAGAAAAATGGGTAAGCATTTTTTGGTAAACGATAATCTCTTTTATGTGGACGAACCCCATGTAAAAAAGAACACATTTATAAATCAGCCTGTACAGCAGGATGAATTGCCTTTGTATGGTGATATTAAGGATCAGCTTGCACGCCCTGTGTGGGAAGGTCACGATGATGCAGTTAACTGCTATTACAGAACATGGCAGATAGCATTCAAAAATCTTCGTAAGGCTAATGCTGAGGCAGGTTTTGTATCAAACTTCATTGACACTGCATTCAACGGATATCTCTTTATGTGGGATTCATCATTTATTGTAATGTTCGGTAAATATGCAAGCAGAATATTTGATTTCCAGCGTACGCTTGATAATATGTATTCTCATCAGCACAGAGATGGCTTTATATGCCGAGAAATATGTGAATCAGAGCCGGGAGAACAGTTTACACGTGATGACCCTGCATCAACCGGTCCTAATGTAATGCCGTGGGCTGAATGGGAGTATTTCCTTTCAACGGCAAATGTAGAAAGACTTTCAAGAGTATTTGATCCTCTTTGTGCTTATCATCATTGGCTGCAGCTGCACCATTCATGGCCGGACGGCAGCTATTGGACAACGGGTCTCGGTTGCGGTATGGATAACTCACCCAGACCGGATATGCAATACGATGCTCATCAGCATCATGGATTTATGAGCTGGATAGACGCGTGTGCTCAGCAGTACTTGAGTGCAAAGATACTTGTTGAAATGTCAAAGGTGCTTGGCAGGGAAGACGAAGTGGATTGGCTCAAGGATGAAATGGAGCTTCTTGCAAAGACTGTAAATGATACTATGTGGAGTGACGAGGATCAGTTCTATTATGATAAGCGTCGTGACGGTACATTGAATGGTGTTAAGACGGCAGCATCTTATTGGGCATTGCTTGCGGATCTTGTTCCGGAAGAAAGAGTGGATGGCTTTGTTGCACATCTTGATAATGAAAAAGAATTCAAAACGCCCAATCGTGTACCTACGCTTTCAAAGGATCATCCGCAATACAGCTCAACCGACGGCGGATATTGGCGCGGTGCTGTATGGGCACCTACAAACTATATGATACTTAAGGCGTTGACACAGCACGGTTATCATAAGCTTGCATACGACATAGGAAGATCGTATGTTGATGTTGTTGTTAAGGTATTCAACAAAACGAACACCGTTTATGAGAATTACTCACCTGAGCTGGAATCATACGGCTCAAGCCACGGTGATTTTGTTGGCTGGACAGGCCTTGCACCTATCTCGATAATGTTTGAGTACGTATTCGGCATCAAGCCTGACGCACAGGGCAAAAAGGTTACATGGCATGTAAATCTCACGGATCGCCACGGAATAGAGCAGTATCCTCTCGGAGATGCTACTGTTGACCTTATTTGCGAAAAGAGAAGCTCACAGGACGAGGCTCCTGTCGTAACCGTAAGGTCTGACAAGCCCGTAACCGTAGAGGTCATCTGTAACGGCAAAACATATGAGCCTACATACATCAATGCATGATCTATAGTGCGACGTATTATCTTAAAAATTAGGCTTAACATACAAATACAGCCCCTCAGAATCTCTGAGGGGCTGTTTCATTTATAATTAAAAATCAATATGCTCTTTGATCCAAGCGGAAACTTCGCTGATGGGAACACGTACCTGTTCCATTGTGTCCCTGTCACGGATCGTAACGGCATTGTCGTTTTCTGTGTCAAAGTCAACGGTTATGCAGTAGGGAGTGCCGATCTCATCCTCTCTGCGGTAACGCTTGCCGATATTGCCGGCATCATCATAATCTACCATGAATTCCTTTGCAAGCTCTGCATATATTTCCTCAGCCTTGTCACTCAATTTCTTTGACAGCGGCAGAACTGCAGCCTTGAATGGAGCAAGGAACGGATGGAAATGCATAACATTTCTTGTTGTGCCGTCCGGAAGTGCCTCCTCGTCATATGCACAGCAAAGGAATGCAAGTGCAACTCTGTCAGCACCGAGAGAAGGCTCAATGCAGAACGGAATGTAGTGCTCGTTTGTATAAGGATCAACATATTCAAAATTCTCACCTGAGAACTGAGCATGCTGCGAAAGATCGTAATTTGTTCTGTCGGCAATACCCCACAGCTCACCCCAACCAAACGGGAAAAGATACTCTATATCAGATGTTGCCTTGCTGTAAAATGAGAGCTCCTCCGGTGAATGATCTCTCACACGCATTGCATCCTCCTTCATACCAAGGGTCTTGAGCCAGTTGATGCAATAATCCTTCCAATACTTAAACCATTCGAGATCTTCGCCGTCCTTGCAGAAGAATTCAAGCTCCATTTGCTCAAATTCTCTTGTACGGAATGTAAAGTTTCCGGGAGTGATCTCATTTCTGAAGGATTTACCTATCTGACCGATACCGAATGGGATCTTTTTTCTTGTTGTTCTCTGTACATTCTTAAAGTTAACAAAAATACCCTGAGCAGTCTCCGGTCTGAGGTATATTTCAGCTTTTGAATCCTCCGTAACACCCTGGAATGTCTTGAACATAAGATTGAATTGTCTTATGCTTGTAAAATCAGCTTTACCGCATTCGGGACAAACTATGTTGTTCTCTTTAATAAATGTCTCCATTTGCTCATTTGACCAGCCGTCGCATGAAACGGATTCGCCCTTTGCTGTGAAGAAGTCCTCTATAAGTTTATCTGCACGGAAGCGTGCCTTGCATGCCTTGCAGTCCATGAGTGGATCGTCAAAGTTGCTCAAGTGACCTGATGCGACCCATGTTTGAGGGACAAACTATGTTGTTCTCTTTAATAAATGTCTCCATTTGCTCATTTGACCAGCCGTCGCATGAAACGGATTCGCCCTTTGCTGTGAAGAAGTCCTCTATAAGTTTATCTGCACGGAAGCGTGCCTTGCATGCCTTGCAGTCCATGAGTGGATCGTCAAAGTTGCTCAAGTGACCTGATGCGACCCATGTTTGAGGGTTCATAAGAATAGCTGAATCCATACCTACATTGAGGGCGATTCCTGAATGAACTTTTTCCACCATGCTTTTTTTACGTTGTTCTTAAATTCAACGCCGAGCGGACCATAGTCCCATGTATTTGCGAGACCTCCGTATATCTCGGAACCGGCAAAAATAAAACCTCTGCTCTGTATGGAAGAGCCGAGGTTTTATTTTTGCCGGGTCCGAGCTATACGGAGGTCGCGCAAAGACATGGGACTGTGGTGCGCTC
>CAYOGO010000166.1:0-3511 GCA_964403405.1 uncultured Lachnospiraceae bacterium
ATAATAAAGCAGGGTGATGATATTGTTAAGATCGTTGCTGACTCCGTTGAGCAAGCTATGATCGAGGATGGTTTTAAGCTTAAGGACAGAGACATTGTTGCAGTTACGGAAGCGGTCGTTGCACGTGCTGACGGTAATTACGCAAGCGTTGACGACATTGCCGCAGATATCAAGGCAAAATTCGGTGACGAGCCTGTCGGCGTCGTATTCCCGATATTGAGCCGTAACCGTTTTGCTATTTGCTTAAAGGGTATTGCAAGAGGTGCAAGAAAGATCGTTCTTATGTTCTCTTACCCGTCCGATGAGGTGGGAAATCACCTTTTTGATGCAGAATTGCTTGATGACAGCAACATAAATCCGTATACGGATGTTCTTTCACTTGAGCAGTACAGAGCAGCATTCGGCTATGCAAAGCATCCGTTCACGGGTGTTGACTATGTGGAATATTATTCCGATCTTATCACCTCGGAAAATTGCGAAGTCGAGGTCGTTTTTGCAAATAAGCCCGAGGCTATACTCAACTACACAAAGAATGCTGTTTGCTGTGACACTCACACGAGAACAAGAACACAGAAGAAAATACTAAAAAACGGCGGCGTAAATGTAATTACACTTTGCGACATCCTCGACAAGCCCGTAAACGGCAGCGGCTATCAGCCCGATTACGGCCTGCTCGGTTCCAACAAAGCAACGGAAGAAACTGTTAAGCTCTTCCCCAAGAACGCTCAGGAGGTTGCTGAAGCTATAAGCAAGGAGGTTTCGGCAAGAACGGGTGTTAATGTTGAGGCTTTAGTTTACGGCGACGGTGCTTTCAAGGATCCTGTCGGCAAAATATGGGAGCTTGCAGACCCGGTTGTCGGTGTAGGTTATACGAACGGTCTTATCGGTCTGCCGAACGAGCTTAAACTCAAGTTCCTTGCGGATAATGACTTTGCAGACCTTTCCGGTGAGGAGCTTCGTAATGCAATAATCGAAAAGATCAAGGCAAAAGAGAGCAACCTCAAGGGAAACATGGTTTCAGAGGGTACAACTCCCAGACGCCTCACAGACCTGATAGGTTCACTTTGCGATCTCACATCAGGCAGCGGCGATAAGGGTACTCCAATCATCGTTATTCAGAATTATTTCAACAATTACGCTAACAACTAATATCATAAGGGCTCATACAAATGTATGGGTCCTTTTATTACAGCAGCATATATGCTCCGCATCGTCTTTTTACCTTGTCTATCATGCACACATTTGCATTTACACCGATACTCAATGTTGCGTCGATCATGTCCTTTTCATTGAGCTCACCTATCACATTAAGATCATCGTCAACTATCCTGAATATGTTTACGGTATCATGCCCTGCCGAGCGCAACGCCTGAGCAATACTTGCAGTATGAAACACATATATGCATTTTGAATACAGCGTTACGGACCTTTTCAGCCTTGAGTCCTTATTGATCATATCACAAACATAGCTTGCAGTGCATTCCCTTTTGCCCATACATGCGGAATAGATAAAAAAAGCCATAGCAAAGGGTATTTGCCACAGCACTCTGCCAAAGCTCACCGCCACGAGCAAGAATGCCGCCATAAGCACCAGAGATGCCGATATACTTATCGCAAACAGTACATTCCACACCCTTCTCTCGTTTAGCCGCACCGAAAGCAACTCCTTTACCACATTTCCGCCGTCAAAGGGATGTACGGGCAAAAGGCTGAACAGCGCAAACGCACCATTTATAAGTGCCATCTGCAGGCAGATAAGAGCGTCACAGGCGATTCCTATTGCATACAGAGCACAGAACAGCATTATATTCACAAACGGAGCAAAAAGATATATCGCAACAAGCTGAGAATGTCTTTGCTTTTGTGATGTATCCAGCAGAATGCTCCCTCCAACAGGTATTACAGTAAACGCACATATACGATATTCAAAAAGATACGCCGCAAGCATATGACTCAGCTCATGCACGATAAACACAGGTACAAAAAGCAGTGCAAAGCCAATTCCGCCGCTTATGCATAGTATCACAAATGCAGGCAGTACAAAAACATCAATGTAAATTGCAACACCCCTTACTGCTCCTATGTAGATTGAACGGTTGGTTTTCATGAGATTTCTCCGTTTGTATCAAAGCAAAATGTCGGATCTATGAGCTTGCCGTTCATGTGCACCTCCATATACATGCAGTACCCGTTTTCTTTACCCTGCGAAAGCTGTGCGATGACGGTATTTGTGTCCACCTCGTCACCCTTTGATACCATTATTCCGTCACAGCATCCGTATACCAGCCTTAAGTCATCGCTTTCAACTGTTATATAATTGCCTATGACCCCATTATTGCCTACATCGGTAACAATGCCGTCAGCAGATGCAAAAATGTCCTCCTTTTTGTTCGACCCTATCATTATCCCCAAGCATGTGCCTCCGTTTTGATCCTTATCACCGTAGTCAACCGTAATACTGCCGTTTGCGGGAAAACGCAATGACGGATACACTCCCGTTGAGAATGCAGACAGAATATCACCCTGCTTTATTGCCTGAACAAACTTTTCCATGCTGTACTCCTCGGGGATGGAATAATTGCACTCGGACCACGCCTTTAATGTGTTGTACACCACAGTCACATTCTTATTTGTGCTGTTCTTCATGAGCATTACCGCACTGAATATGGTTATACACAGTATCAATCTTATTAAGAAATTGCCCAACGGCGACTCCTCCTCTTTCTTTTGCGGTACTCCTCTTGAAATTTTGGGAATACCGTTTTTCTGTGTCTCATCCCTTTCCTTTTCTCTCGGACACCTCGGTCTGTATGTTAAACGCTTGCCTTGCATGCCGTCCTCCAATGTATGTTTTATAATACAATTATATTCAATGCATGGCACAATAATGCTGTAAGCCTTTGTTTACAGACAACAAAAAAGAACGGGCAGATTTACCCGTTCTCTCTTTTAATTTCTGTAAAGCTCCCGCTCTCGCAAGAGATCAATTATGCACTCTGTACTTTTTCAGCTCGTCCTTTGTTTCCTTTGCTACACGCAATGAGTCGCATATTTTTTGAATTGCCATGTTATGAGTGGATCCTTCAAGCCGTTTTTCCTTTATATACGGATATACAATACCCTCAGCCCGTATAAAATACACCGAAACAGCCCACGCAACAGCCATTTTGACATAATAACCGTCATTCACAATGTCAGCAAGTATTGGCATTATTTTTTTGATGCTCTCCTCATCCCTGTGCAATGTCATGCCCATCACCACGGCAAAACGAACGTAAAACTCTCTGCTGTCATTGTAATATTGCGATATAAAGCTTAAATACCGATCCTTTTCATTTGCCTTCGGCTTGATGGATGTGCAGAATATATCGCATACGCTCCAATTATCTATTCTCGGCAAAAATGATGCTATATACTCAAGCCTCTCGTCAATATCCATATTTGCTGAAGCAATAACAATACCCTTGAGCATTATCAGCTCAAAAATATCATCGTCATTACTCTGCAGTAA
>CAYOGO010000167.1:0-3497 GCA_964403405.1 uncultured Lachnospiraceae bacterium
ATTGACGGTGTTGTCGATGCAAGACAGTATACAGTTCCGATAGAGGAAGCACTCGAAAGAGTAAGAAATATGGAAAATCCGGAGCTTACAACGAGAATGAAGCACAAGCGTGTTTGCTACGTTGTTGTTGAGAACGGTGCCGATAAGGAACGAATCAAACATGAGATAGTTACAATGCCCAATTATTTTGCCGATTACGACACGACGGTAAATTTTATATCTCAAGAAGAGCTTAATGCAAATCATGCAGGTATTCCTCACGGCGGCGTTGTTATAAGATGCGGATCCACGGGCAAAACAGGTGACAATAAGCATACGATAGAGTACAAGCTTAAGCTGGATTCAAACCCGGAGTTTACCGCATGTGTGCTTGTTGCGTATGCAAGAGCAATTTACAGAATGCATCAAAGAGGTCAGGTCGGCTGTAAGACTGTCTTTGATATCGCACCTGCCGACATAATAAATATGAGTAGAGAAGAATTGCTTGCTCATATGCTTTGATCCAATAAACAGGAAAGGACGCTTTTGTAAAGCGGTATTGATAAGATGTTAAAAGTATTGAAATTCGGAGGCAGCTCACTTGCAGATGCAAATCAGTTCAGAAAGGTTGCCGATATTATAAAGTCAGATGAGAGCAGAAGATATATTGTAGCTTCAGCACCGGGAAAGAGGTTTTCTTCCGATGTAAAGGTGACGGATATGCTTTTGCAATGCTTTAAGCTTACAAGCGAAAAAAGCAGCATTGACGAGATATTCGACAGGATAAAGAGCCGTTACAATGAGATAATTAACGACCTCGGTGTTGATATTTCGTTGGAGGACGATTTTGAAAAGATAAAGTTTGCCATACTCAACCATGTGGGCAGGGATTATATCGCAAGCAGAGGTGAATATCTTAATTCAAAGATACTTGCGGCATACCTTGGATTTCCATTTGTGGATGCTGCCGATGGTGTGTTCTTTTTTGAAAACGGCACATTTGATTCGGAAAAAACAAACGAGGTCCTTGCAGACCTGCTTTCCGTGCATGAATATGCGGTAGTTCCCGGCTTTTACGGCTCAATGCCGAACGGCACAATAAAGACGTTCTCAAGAGGTGGCTCCGACATAACGGGCTCCGTTGTGGCAAGAGCTGTGAATGCGGATATTTATGAGAATTGGACGGATGTTTCCGGCATGCTCATGGCGGATCCCAGAATAGTGGAAAATCCTAAGTCGATAGATGAGATAACATATACGGAGCTCAGAGAGCTTTCGTACATGGGTGCCTCGGTATTCCATGAGGACGCTATCCTCCCGGTAAGGAAGGCAAGCATTCCGATAAATATCAGAAATACGAATGCTCCCGAGGACAAGGGCACAATGATAGTTTCAAAGTCCACGGCGATAAGCGACAATGTAATTACGGGTGTTGCAGGCAGAAAGGGCTTTACGGCAATATTTGTCGAAAAGGACATGATGAACTCAGAGGTCGGCTTCGGCAGAAAGGTACTTGAGGTAATAGAAAGCCACGGGGTATGCTTTGAGCATCTTCCGTCGGGCATAGATACAATGTCGGTAGTTGTAAGCTCAAAGGATATAATGGAGATAAAGGGTAATATTACAGCCGAGCTTGTTAAGGCGGTAAATCCCGATTCCATAACATTGTTTGAAAATCTTGCACTCATTGCCGTTGTAGGCAGAGGTATGATAAAAACAGAGGGTACTGCTATGCGAATCTTTACCGCACTTGCAAATGCCCATGTAAATATCAGAATGATAGACCAGGGATCCAGCGAGCTCAATATAATAATCGGTATAGAGGAATGCGATTACGAAAAAGCTCTCAGAGCTATTTATTCCGAATTTGTTAAGGATTAATATGGAGTATACATCACTTTGTGAAAACATATCGATAGGTGATAACGGACACTTGAATTTTGCAGGTCAAGATACTTGTTTACTTGCAGAACGGTACGGTACACCGCTGTATCTTATGGATGAGAACAGAGTACGTCATAACTGCGCCATATACACAAATGCAATGAAAAGGTATTTCGGCAAGGACGCAATGCCTCTTTATGCAAGCAAGGCGGCATCGTTTGCAAAAATGTATTCCATTGTCAAAGATGAGGGTTTTGGTACTGATGTTGTGTCATCGGGTGAGATATATACGGCATTAAAAGCTGGCTTTCCTGCCGAAAAAATGTTTTTTCACAGTAACAATAAGACGGATGACGATATTGCGTACGCAATTGATAACGGTGTAGGTCATTTTGTTGTAGATAATGTCGAGGAGCTTGATGCAATAGATCTTATTGCAGGGCAAAAGGGCAAAAAGCAGGGGGTTTTGCTTCGTCTTACGCCGGGAATAGATCCTCACACGTATGCAGCTGTTGCAACGGGCAAGGTGGACTCGAAATTTGGTTCTGCAATAGAGACGGGTCAAGCGGAGGAGATAGCACTTCATGCGTTGGAGCTTAAAAACATAAGTCTTGAGGGATTTCACTGTCATGTGGGTTCACAGGTGTTTGACAGTGATGTTTATATAAGATCATCGGAAATAATGCTTGAATTCTTCGGCACTATGTATACAAAGCATGGCTATGTCACCGAAATATTTGATATGGGCGGCGGATTTGGTGTAAGATATACAACGGACGACCCCGTGATAGATATTGAGGATAATATAAGGCTCGTTTCGGAGTTTGTAAAGAGCAAGGCTTGTGAGTTGGGTATTGCAATGCCTAAAATTTGCATGGAGCCGGGCAGAAGCATTGTTGCGGATGCGGGTATGACGCTGTATACGGCAGGTACCGTAAAGCGTATCCCCGGATACAAGAATTATGTTTCGATAGACGGCGGTATGGCGGATAATCCCAGATTTGCTCTTTACGGATCAAGGTATACGCTTATGCTTGCAAGCCGTGCAAATGATGAATGTACATTCAAGTGCTCGGTCGTTGGCAGATGCTGCGAAAGCGGAGACATTATTCAGGAGAACGTAATGCTTCCCGATGGTATAAAAAGAGGCGATGTGATCGCTGTTGCAACAACGGGTGCATACAATTATTCAATGTCGTCAAACTATAACAGGCTTGGAAAGCCTGCGGTGGTCATGCTCAAAAACGGCACAAGCTATGTTGCGGTAAAGAGAGAATCTCTTGAGGATATAGCATCAAATGATGTGCTGTAAATAAAATAATTATTTACGACGATTATTAATTATTATTCCTCGTCAGACGCGTCAAGGCAGCTTTTTGTCAAAAGTATCGCAAAAAAATGTTGACAAACATTATATCCTATGATATAATTAACCGTAAATAAGTAACGATATTTGGCGTTACAAAAATACAGTGACCGAAAATAAGTAGCATTTCGTTTGGCTTTTCAGAGAGTGTGCGGCAGGTGTAAGCATGCAGGCGGCGAATTGTGAATACATTTCGGTAGTAGCGTATCGAAGGCTTTGCTGTGTAGAATACGACGGGTCGCCCGTTACAGCGTTTAGAGTGGTAGGC
>CAYOGO010000168.1:0-3483 GCA_964403405.1 uncultured Lachnospiraceae bacterium
GCGGTGCTCACCAGCACTCATTCGCTCAGATGGATTATGTAGAGGTAGTTGCTGTTGCAGACCCTATAGAAGAGAGAAGAAATTCGGTTGCAAAGCGTTTCGGTTGCACAAGAATATATAAGGATCATACAGAACTTTACGATAACGAATCGGCAGACACTATTGATGCCATTGTAATTGCAGTAGAACCTACCGCACACACAGATACGGAAACAAGAGCCATTGAGATGGGTATTCCGTTCCTTGTTGAAAAACCGGTTCACCTTGATTACGAAAAGGCTGTTGAAATTGACAAGAAAATAAGAGAAAAAAATCTTATCACTTGCGTAGGCTTCCAGGACAGATACCTTGATCTTATGGAAATGATAAAGGAAGAGCTTCCCAAGCACAAGCAAGGCGGACTTGTTTACGGTGCATGGGTAGACGGCATCCCCGGACCTTGGTGGTGGCAGAAGAGGTCCACATGTGGCGGTCAGCTTGTTGAACAGAATATTCACCTTGTTGACGGTCTCCGTTGGCTCTATGGCGAACCGCTCTCTGTTTATGCTACATGCTCAAGAGGCATTGTTAAGCCGGGTGTGGATGCACAGGAGATATACGATACAGACGACCATTCCACGGTTGTTTATCGCTTCAAAAACAATGTTACGGCAACACTCGTAAGCGGTTGCTATTGCCAGGGTGTTAAGCCGAGATTGGGATTCTATATCACTCTCAACGATATGATTCTTGACTACAGACTCAGAAATAATCTTATAATCACAACGCCGGGCAAGACGGTTGACATTCACAGAGCCGTTGATCAGACATTCCTCCTTGATGAGGCATTTATTAAGGCAGTTATGACGGGCGACAGAAGTCTTATCCGTTCTGATTATTCAGACGCTCTTAAGACTCACAGGATCGCTTTTGCGGCAAATGAGTCAATGGATACAGGAAAGGTCATCTACTTCGACGAGGAGTAATATCCCTTTACTGCCCGCAATGCGCTTTTGATAAAAGCAAAATTTAATACTTCGACAAAATTTTTATATAAAAGGATATATACAAATGGAAAAAATTTACGAAGGCAAAACAAAAGATGTGTATAGCTTGGATAACGGCAACGTTATGCTCAAGTTTAAGGATGACTGCACCGGCAAAGACGGCGTTTTTGATCCGGGTGAAAACAGCGTAGGTCTTACGATCGAGGGTATAGGTAAAGCTAATCTTCAAACGTCTGTTTATTATTTTGAGATGCTCAAAAAAGCAGGAATCAAAACACATTATGTTTCGGCAAATGTTGACGATGCTACTATGGAGGTTCTCCGCGGTAAGGTATTCGGTCACGGTCTTGAGGTCATCTGCCGTCTCGTTGCAACGGGCAGCTTTATTCGCAGATACGGCGAATATATCGCTGACGGTACACCTCTTGAGGGCGGCTATGTTGAATGTACATTCAAGAATGACGCAAAGGGTGATCCGCTTGTTACGAGCGAGGGTCTTGCAGCTCTCGGCATCATGAGCCAGAAAATGTTTGACAGCATGAAGGAGCAGACGCTCAAGATAACAAAGATCGTTGCTGATGATCTTAAATCGATAGGTCTTGATCTTTGGGATATTAAGTTTGAATTCGGCTACAACGGCGACGAGGTCATTCTTATTGACGAGATTGCATCGGGCAATATGCGTGTTTATAAGGACGGCAAGATAGTTGAGCCTGTTGAGCTTACAAAGCTTATACTCAACAGATAAGTAAATTTTGATCGAAAACAAAAAACGGGCAGGGACGTATGTAACCTGCCTGTTTTTTGTTTTCATGTGTGAAAAATGCGATTTTTTACTTAAAAAAGCAAAAAAACGCATTTTACCTCTTGAAAAAAACATGATAATTTGGTATAATTAAAAGGATTGTTTTTGAACAAAAACAAAAAATATCGGAGCGGCAGATTTTATGAGAATGAGACGACAAAAAAATCTTGACGGGTGCATAGAAAGCTACGGAGAGTATTTTATACGTGCAAATTACGGAAACCAAAACGCAAGCGTAATTAACGATGAGGATGTCCATTATTTTGACTATCCGGAGATATTCGGCAATTCCAATGAGGTGTGGCTTGAGATAGGCTGCGGAAAGGGCCAATTTATATGTGAGCTTGCAAAAAGACTGCCCGATATAAACTTTTTTGCGGTGGAGAAAAATCCGAGCGTGCTGTCGATGGCGTGCAAAAAGGCGATGGACGAAGGCTTGAGAAATGTACGGTTTTTTAATTGTAGTGCGGAATACCTTGCGCGTTATTTTAGGGAAAAAAGCATAGGCAGGATATATCTTAATTTTTCATGCCCTTTTCCCAAGCATGCGTACAGGAACAGACGCATGACATCCGAGAAATTCTTGGATATATACAAAAAAATACTTGCTCCCGAGGCTGAGATACATCAAAAGACGGATAATATGCAGTTTTTTGAGTTTTCGATAGAGATGCTCTCATCAAATGGGTTTGCACTAAAAAACGTATCACTTGATCTGCATAAGAGCGACTTTAAGGATAATATAATTACCGAGTACGAAAAACGCTTTTCGGACATGGGAATGCCTATTTACAGGCTTGAAGCATATATAAAACAATAAACATCAGAGGTATGATATGATAGTAATAAATGATCTTAGTTTTAATTTTGGCGGTCAGCTGCTTTTCAAGGATGTTGATCTTAAATTCACACCGGGTAACTGTTACGGTATAATCGGTGCAAACGGTGCAGGAAAATCCACATTTTTGAAAATACTTTGCGGAGAGCTTGAACCCACAAAGGGTCAGGTAATTATTTCCGACAAGGAAAGAATGTCCGTGCTTAAGCAGAACCACTTTGCGTATGATGAGTACACTGTGCTTGACACGGTAATAATGGGCAATGACAAGCTTTACAACATAATGAAGGAAAAGGATGAGCTGTACGCAAAGGAGGATTTTACCGATGAGGACGGCATAAGAGCATCGGAGCTTGAGGCTGATTTTGCTGAAATGAACGGCTGGGAGGCTGATTCAGATGCGTCAAAGCTCATACAGGGCTTGGGACTTTCGGAGGATATTCTGTATACGCAGATGTCCGATCTTGAGGAGCAGGACAAGGTCAAGGTGCTTATTGCGCAGGCGCTTTTCGGTAACCCCGATATTATTCTCCTTGACGAGCCTACAAACGGTCTTGATATAAATGCAACACGTTGGCTTGAGGATTTTCTTGCGGATTATTTCGGCACGGTGCTCGTTGTATCTCACGACAGACACTTTCTCAATAATGTTTGTACCAACATTGTCGATATTGACTTCGGCAGCATAAAGATGTATGTAGGTAACTATGAGTTCTGGTACGAGTCCAGCCAGCTCATGCAGAGGATGATAAAGCAGCAGAACAAGAAGAATGAAGAAAAAATACAGGAATTGCAGGAGTTTATAAACCGATTCTCCGCAAATAAGTCAAAATCACGTCAGGCTACCGCAAGAC
>CAYOGO010000169.1:0-3471 GCA_964403405.1 uncultured Lachnospiraceae bacterium
AACTCTTATAAACAGATCAGGATCTTAATTTAAGAAAGCATGTCAAACGGTATCGGCACACGGTACCGTTTATTTTTTTATATATGATCATAAGCTATCCCGAACACGTAAATGCAATAATTACACGTCTCCTCTCCTCCTCTCACAAGGCTTACATCGTTGGCGGCTGCGTGAGAGACCATTTTCTGAATAAGGTGCCAAACGATTACGACATCACCACCGATGCTCTCCCCGAAGAGGTAATGCGTCTATTTTCCGACTGCAATGTGATACCCACAGGCTTAAAGCACGGCACCGTGACAGTCGTTGTAAACGGTAAGCCCGTCGAAATAACAACATTCCGATCCGACGGTGAATATACCGACCACAGGCATCCCTCAAGCGTTGATTTTTCTCATGACTTCAAGGACGATGCCATGCGGCGTGACCTCACAATAAACGCAATGGCTTACAACAGCGTTGAAGGCGTGATAGATCTATTCGGCGGCAGGGCTGACATTCAAAATAAGATCATCCGTACGGTGGGCGATCCCGACAGGCGCTTTGGTGAGGATGCATTGCGGATTCTCCGTGCCTTGAGGTTTTCATCAGCTCTTGATTTTGAGATCGAAGGTAGGACATCAGCCTCCATCCATAATAATAAGGATCTTTTGCACAACATTTCCGCCGAACGTATATATTCCGAATTTACGAGGTTGTTATGCGGCACAGGTGTCCGTAAGGTACTTACGGAATACCCCGATGTGATAGCATGCTTTATTCCGGAGATCATATCCATGATAGGCTTTGATCAGCACAATTTTCATCATATATATGATGTATGGCAGCACACTGCAGTTGCAGTCGATCACATCAAAAACACGAGTATATTAAGATTGGCGGCTTTTTTTCACGACATAGGCAAGCCGCAGACCTATTCTCTGTCGCAGGACGGTGTGGGACATTTTTACGGTCACTCCGTAGTCAGTGAAAAAATCGCACATGACGTGCTCAAGAGACTGAAAGCAGATAACGAAACGATCGCAAAGGTAACGACATTGATCAAATATCACGATCTGCAGATACCCGAGGACAAAAGGATAATCAGGCGGCACATGGCAAAGCTGTCACCCGATGTATTTTTCGACCTTATTGAAATGTTCAGGGCGGACACCCTGGCACTCGCCCCCGATTACAGGGGCAGGGAAACGCATTTTTCAAGCATTGAGGCGATTGCAAATGAGATAATGGAGGAAAAGCCCTGCCTTACAGTCAGATCACTTGCCATAGACGGCAATGATATTATCAGCCTCGGCATATCGCCGGGCAAACAAATAGGTGAAATATTGAACACATTGCTGGAGCTTGTAATAGCAGGCAACCTGCCCAACACAAGACAGGCGCTCATGAGCATGGTCCAACAAACCATGACACAAAGTCGTAAATAAAAATTTACTTTATATTTTTTCGGAAAAGTAGTATAATATAGCATATAATACCGAAGGGAGATCCCATAATGATAGATCCGGACAGCATAAAAAGCGCTTGCACCGAATTAAACAAGCGTACAGGTATATCAATAGAGCTGCTCGACCAATCGCAGAATGTCATTGTGTCAGTCATGTCAAAGGGCAGTGCCAAAAGCAAGGATGTAATAACAATAACACCTAGATCGGATAAGAGATTCACGATAAAGCTCTTTTTCGGAGATAAGTCAAGCTTGAGTGATACCGCAGTACAGCTTATTTCGTTATATCTTGAGCAGTACTTTGTATCACGACCGATAGGCGATATTTTATCCGACATGATATGTGACAATATCTCTCAGGACACATTTTTGCAGCACCTGAACGATGCTCATATCGACCCATCGCTCACTTACCGACTCTATCTGATAAAATGCACCAAGGAGCATAAGGACGAGATTCTCGAAATTACAAAGGAAATATTGGATCCGGAGTCACACGATCTCTTATTTCCGTTAAATAGTGAATCATTAGTACTTATAAAGGAATGCGATGAGGAAATATCGGCAGACGAAGCACTTGAGCTTGCCCACGCACTGTACCAGAGCATATCGCTTGAGATTGCATGCAACACGATGTTCATTGCCGTGAGCGGAATATATAACTCTTTGATAGGTATAAAAAGAGCGTACGCATCTGCTGCCAACGCATTGAGGATCGGTACAGCATGCAACTTCGGCAAAAACATATTTGTTTCCGAAAAGCTGCGTATTGAGGAATTACTCGATTCCCTGCCGAACGAGGTATTGAAAAATATACTTGAAATGTATCCCATAGACAAGATCTCACAGGCATGGGACGACAGAATGAATGAGACAATACAATCCGTATTTGACAATAACCTGAATCTCAGTGTTGCCGCACGTGAATTATACACGCATCGTAACACATTGGTATACAGGCTTGAAAAGATCAAAAAATTATCGGGCTTTGACCTTCGTTCGTTTGATGACGCCGTAATGCTTAAAATAATAATGACAGCAGATAAGCTTTGTTCAGATACTAAAAAATAAGAAAGGACACCATGGTATACATGAGCAGAAAAAAATTCATACTTACGATATGTTCCACCGTTGTTGCTACACTCGTTGCAGTATCAATTGCACTTTTTTGTGTTATAAGATTTACAAATATATACAGCTTTATATCCGATCTTACAGCAGGTACATCAAGTGCATCAAAGATCACAACAATACTTGATAACATATCAAGCAACCATCTCTATGACGTTGACAGGGATGAATTGATAAACGCCGCTATCAACGGAATGTTAAGTTCCATTGACGACCCGTACACATATTACATGACTGCGGAGCAATACAAGGAAAGCATTGAAAATAAAAATCCCACATTTGTCGGTCTTGGCGTGACGGTAAACAAAACGGAGAGTACCGATTCGATCATTATAAAGGAAATATACACGGGCTCACATTTATCCGAGCTCGGAATAGTATACGGCGACGAGATCACCGCCGTTGACGGCGAACGCATCAACAACGACAATAAGGATACCCTTCTCGAAAATATAAAGGGTGAACCCGGAACATATGTTGACATTACATTCAGGCATGATGGCAATGAATTCACGATTTCCGTTGAAAGGCGAACAATACGTGTTCCCCAAACAGTTTCAGAAATATTCAACGGCAGTGTCGGTTACATCAGGTTGAGATCCTTCCAAAAAACATCATACGACGATTTTATGAGATCTCTTACCACGCTCCGCGAAAACGGCATAACCTCACTCATTATAGATCTGAGAGGTAACGGCGGCGGATTTAAGGATGTTGCACTAAAGCTCACCGACTTATTTGTCCCCGAGGGTACAATCTGTAAAACAATAGATACACACGGCGTTGAGGTAGCTGACATGTCCGATGAGTACGTCATAGATATCCCGTTTGCGGTGCTCGTTGACGGCACATCCGCTTCCGCATCGGAATTGTTCTCCGGTGCAATACAGGAT
>CAYOGO010000170.1:0-3424 GCA_964403405.1 uncultured Lachnospiraceae bacterium
ATCATATGTATGACAAACTCAAACAGGAGGTAATTATGGAAAGAGTATATGATTTTTTGAAGTCCGCGGGAACGTATTATCTTGCAACAGTTGAGGGTGATCAGCCGAGAGTACGTCCGTTTGGTACGGTAAATGTTTTCAACGGAAGGCTTTACATCCAAACAGGTAAGGTAAAGTCTGTGTCAAAGCAGATAATTGCGAACCCACATGTGGAAATATGTGCATTTAAGGATGGCAGCTGGGTGAGAGTTGCAGGTGAACTTGTTGAAGATGATCGCACGGAGGCAAAGAAGTCAATGCTTGATGCTTATCCCGATCTTCGTCACATGTATGATGAAAATGACGGCAACACACAGGTGTTTTATTTCAAAAATGCTACCGCAACCATCAGTTCATTTGCAAATGCTCCCGAAATAATAAAATTCTGAGCCGAGGCACTGATGACCGAGCATTAATATTAAAAAACCACTTCACGACAAGCATCGTTGAAGTGGTTTTTGTGCTTTTATTGTCCTATTGACTTTATAATGCTGTCCATTGCCTGCTTTAAGTCATCTATGTTCTTTGCTGCAAGCTCTCTTTGTTGATTGGAGGAGAAAAAGTACAGCTTTATTTTAGGCTCTGTACCCGACGGACGAATTATGACCTTTGTTTCATTGTCCATTTCAAATGCGATCACATTTGCGTTTGGTATACCGGTCTCATTTTGATTGCCTGTCAGAACATCATGCTCATATCCCTGCTTGTAGTCTGTAAATCTGATAACATTGCCGTTTGCAATATTTTTTATGTCGGCATTTCTCAAATGATCCATGATCGAGCTCATTATATGCATACCGCGTTCACCCTCAAAATCGTATGATACGACCTGTTCAATGGAAAAACCGTATTTTTCGTACAGCTCAAGCAGAGCCTCATATACTGTCATGCCCATTGATGCATAATATGCTGCCATTTCACATATGAGCACCGTTGCTATGACTGCATCCTTGTCACGTACAAATGATCCTGCAAGATAGCCGTAGCTTTCTTCAAAACCGAGAACAAATTGGCGTGACTGCTGCTCAAGCATTGCTATTTTGTCGGCAATGAATTTGAATCCCGTAAGCACCTTAATTGTCTCAATTCCGTATGAGTCGGCGATTTTATCCGTCATTACACTTGATACTATCGATCTGACATATGCGGCACCTGCCGACAATGTTCCGTTCTCCTTGTGACGCATGAGTGCGTAATTGAGTAACAGTGCACCCATCTGGTTACCCGTGAGGTGATAATATTCGCCGTTGTATTTTGAAACAACGCCTATTCTGTCTGCATCGGGATCGGTTGCTATAAGTAATGAAGCACTGTTTTTGTCCGCGTAGGTCTTTGCAATGTCAAATGCCTCCTTAAATTCAGGATTGGGGTTTTTAAGTCCCGGAAAATCACCGTTCGGAAGCTGCTGTTCCTCAACAACGGTAAAATCAAATCCGAGACGTGACAGCATCGTGCAAACGGGCACATTTCCGCAACCGAACAGAGGCGAGTACACTATTTTGATCTTATTCTTGTTTTGCTCTATCACATTGCGGTCTATGATCGTTGTCTCAACGAGATCATAATATGTTTTGAGCAGATCGTCGGGCATGTCATTGAAAAGACCTGCTTGACGTGCATCGCACTCGCTCATTTGCGGAATACTGAAGAAGTCCGTTATTTTATCGACCTCGGCGGTTATAAGTTTGCACGGCTCGGGCATTATTTGAGCACCGTCATTGCCATAAAGCTTGTAGCCGTTATACTTTGACGGATTATGACTTGCGGTTATCATTATTCCGGCGTCGGCGTGAAGGTATCTTACAGCGTACGAAAGCACGGGTGTCGGCTGAAGGGTATCAAATATGTACGTGATTATACCCTTTGCATTGAGCACTGCCGCTGAGGCAAGAGCAAATTCCTTGGACATATGACGTGGGTCAAAGGATATTGCAACGACGCTCCTTCTGTTAGGATTTACCTTATTGAGATAGTTTGCGATTCCATACGTCACCTTGCCGACGGTGAGTATGTTCATTCTGTTTGTGCCGGCACCTATAACGCCGCGTAATCCGGCGGTACCGAACTCAAGCTCTCTGTAAAATCTGTCATTAATTTCGTCTTTATTGCCGCTGATGCTTACGAGATCATCGTGAAGAAGATCAAGCTTGCGGTCCTCGGCTGTTTTTTCGATCCATTCTCTATACAGTGAATTAGTATCCATATATTTCCTTTCGGTATAAAATTTTATTGATCAATGTTATTTCCAATCCTTCTGAATGCAAGCGGGATCAGTATCAGCTGCAATACAATGCCGATAAGTCCTTTTGAGATGCTTGTGAGGATTGACGCTGCCGTAACATCCGTATTACCTATAACGTATACGGAAATGCATATTGCAACGGCCTTTAATGCTCTGCCGGCGATCTGCACGATGAGTGTTTTGCCGATGACGGGCATATCGGACAGCCTCAATAAGCCCGCTGTCAAACCATAGGCAAAAAGCTCAACTGCCATGAACGGCAGCATACCAATAACGGGCATACCCGTGAGCAGATAAGCCAATATGGGGGAGATGATACCTGCACAGGCTCCGGCGTACGGTCCTGCAAGCAAGCCGACTGCTATTACGGGCAAATGCATGGGAAGAAATATCTCACCAAGTGAAGTGCTCACGCTCATTGCTCTGCCGACTATGTGGAATATCTGGGGGAGAGCAACGGAGGCAGCCACTGCAAATAATGCTGCAATGGTCTGATATCTTATTGAAAGCTGTTTTTTTGTATATGTAAACATAAATATGTTCCTTATTTTTCAAATGCGGCTGCAACATCCTCAAGATATTTTCTTATCTCAAGGTGCTGAGGGCAAGCCTTTTCGCATTTACCGCATTTTATGCAATCGGATGCCTTGCCGTGGTTTTTTGTATGTATATCATAATAGAATTTGCCCATCCAATTATTATCTCTTGTTTTTGAGTTGAAGTCGGCAAATATATTGGGTATTGCGATCTTTTTAGGACAGCCTGCAATACAGTACTCGCAAGCGGTACACTTTATGAGGTTTTCCTCATTCAATATTTCACATATTTTTTTGAGTGCGGCCTTTTCGGTGTCGCTTACGGGCTTGAAATTCTTCATGTAGCTTAAATTGTCCTGCAGCTGTTCCATATTGCTCATGCCTGAAAGGACCATTGCCATATTGTCAAAGCTTGCAGCAAACCTGATGGCGTAGCTTGCATTACTTCCGCTGCTGAGCTCGTTAAGAACCGTCTGTGCCTTTGGCGGCAGGTTAACAAGGCTTCCGCCGCGGACGGGCTCCATTACGATAACGGGTTTATTGTGCTTTACGCATACATTATAGCATTTTTTGCTTTCGACCTGTGCATCCTCATAATCAAGATAAT
>CAYOGO010000171.1:0-3412 GCA_964403405.1 uncultured Lachnospiraceae bacterium
ATCTCACTCCATCAGTTGACGGCGATTCGATAGTCAGGCATGGTTCTATAAATCTGGGTGGGCCCACAAACACCAACAGATTGTGGCCACACCCAGATTTATAGAACCATGCCTGACTATCGAATCGCCGTCAACTGATGCATTGAGATCCATGTTTTCCTTCAGTGCCAGCACAGACGCGTAGAGGATAATATCGTTGTAGGATACCTTGCCCGGACCGTCCTCGGCATAACGCTTTCTTGCGCTTTCAAGTGCGGTAACATCCGCGCATATCTCAAGATACACATGAGGTACATCGTGCTTACTCTTTGCCATTGCGTGCGCTATGCTTTTACGTGTTGGGGACATTGGCTCGATGCGCTCTTCTACAATGCTACATTCGGCCTTTTTTTCAGCGTAGGCCAACACATCCTCTTTCATGATGCGCCCATTCGGTCCGCTGCCTGTGACCTTGTTAATGTCAATGCCCTTCTCGTCCGCGATCTTTCTCGCAAGTGGGGATATGTTTACCGCAACTTTTTTCGGTTCCTCCGCCTTTTCAACAGGGGCAGCTACGGTTGGTGCTTGCGCGACGGCTTCTTCACCCATTCCCGGTTCGAGTGTGTACTCATCTCCAGGCTGACCAACGACGAAAACCGTCTTGCGGATAGGAACCTCATCATCAACTTTAACGCACATTTTCAGGACAACGCCATCAATCGGCGCTTCCAGCGTATCCGTGAGCTTATTGGTTTCAAATTCAACCAACACGTCGTTTTTCTTAACCTGCTGGCCTTCACTTGCCAAAACCTTTGTGATTATTCCGAATGTCATGCCCAAGCCCAGCTTAGGCATATTAACTATCTCTGCCATTACTGTCTCCTGTCGCTTATCAGCCCATCATCTTACGTATAGCATCAACTATTTTCTCCGTGGAGGGCATTACGTACTTTTCAAGCACTGGGCTGAACGGAGAAGGAACATCAAGCTGACCAATGCGAACAACCGGGCAGTTTAGGTACTCAAACGCTTCCTCGGAAATCATCGCGGACACCTCGGACATAATGCTGCACGTCAGCCAAGTCTCCTGCAAGCAGAGGGCACGTCCGGTTTTCTTAACGGATTCCAGAACACATTCCTTATCTATCGGCTTAACGGTGCGCAGATCAACGACCTCAACATCTATGCCCTCCTTGGCAAGTATCTCTGCTGCCTCAAGAGCCAGCTTGACAACGTAGGAATAGCATACCACCGTCACGTCAGAGCCCTTACGCTTGATATCAGCCTTACCAATGGGAATCACGTAATCGGGATCCTCAGATACCTCACCGCGATCGGGCATGAGTGCCTTATGCTCAAAAAACAGCACAGGGTTATCGTCTCTGATAGCGGCCTTTATAAGTCCCTTTGCATCGCCGGGAGTGGAGGGGAGAACAACCTTCAAGCCGGGAATGTGAGCAAACCACGCCTCCAGCATCTTGGAGTGCTGGGCAGCAGCGTTTATGTATCCGCCGCAGTTTCCGCGGATGACCACGGGGAATTTATATTGTCCGCCGTACATATAGCGCATGATAGCGCCCTGGTTGACAAGCTGATCGGAGGCAAGCGTCATCCAGTCGTTGAACTGAATACATACTATGGGACGCAGTCCGGTGGCAGCGGCCGCTATACCGACGCCGGTGTAGGAGGTCTCGGAGATGGGAAAGTCCATCATTCTTTTGGGGCCGAACTCCTCGCCTAAGCCTAGAGTCTGTCCCTGCGAATCGCCGTATGAGGCCAAGTCAAGACCTATCTGCATAACAGTTTCGTCTCTGTACATTTCCTCTCTCATGCCGTCGGCAATTGCGGCAGAATAAGATAATTTCTTCATAATTTTTTCTCCTTTACTCCCATTGCTCAGTCAACAAAGACATCTTCCAACGCAGAGGACAGTGGCGGGTACGGTGCATCATAGGCAAACTGCACTGCCGCGTCTACTTCGTTGCGGGCGTTATCCCATATCTTGTCGATTTCTTCCTGAGTGAGCACACCCTCACTCATCAGCTTCTGTGCGTAAAGCTTGGTGGGGTCTCTGTGCTCTCTCTCGAATGTCTTTTCCTCTTCAGGGCGATAATTATCTCTGTTGCCCTGGCAGTGAGGCGCCCAGCGATAGCACAGGGTTTCTATAAAGGTCGGGCCGCCGCCATTTCTGGCTCTCTCAACAGCTTCCAAGGCTGCCGCTCTGACAGCTTCAACGTCTGTACCATCAACCTGAACGCAGGGGAAGCCAAAGGGCTGTGCGCGGGTAATCACGCACTCGGTAGAGCTGAGTTTTGGATAAGTACGGCTGTACTCTGCATACATATTGTTTTCACATACATAAATTGCGGGGAGCTTAAATACCGAGGCTATGTTCAGCGATTCGTAAAAGGTGGCCTCCAAGCTTGCGCCGTCACCGAACATACACACGGCGACCCTGCCGTTGTTCAGATACTGGCAACTGAGAGCCGCACCTGTCGCAAGAGGAAGACCTGCTCCGACAATTCCATTAGCGCCGAGAAAGCCCTTGTTGGAGTCGGCAATATGCATTGAGCCACCCTTGCCCTTATTGTATCCGGCTTCCTTGCCATAAAGTTCGGCCATCATCCGCCCCATATCTCCGCCTTTGGCGATCATGTGGCCGTGACCGCGGTGGGTGCTTGTGACGTAGTCATCATCATTCAGCGCAGAGCAGATACCAACGGCAGAGGCCTCCTCGCCCCAGTACAAATGGACAAAGCCGGGGAGTTCGCCACGTCGGTCAAGGAAATTGACCTTGTCCTCGAAGCAACGGATTCTTACCATGTCGGTAAACATTTTGATCCTTAACGAATTTTCCATTTTATATCTCCTATGGCGTAGTTTATATTCTTTTTAGCTGCAGCCGCTCTTTTTTGCTATGGAATATATATATCAATACAACGGTTGCTTTGTCAATGTTTCACGCGTTCTTTTCACAGTCGACAGAATACTTGTCATATGAAAAAGTAAAAAAAGTCTGATTTTGACTCTTCAGAGCAGAAATTTTCAGCAAAACATTTTCGATACTCTCAGCAGAAAATAATTGTCGATTATCCCTGTAAAAACGTGTCTTGCGGGCTTTACAAAATGTCTGTTTTGCGCAAAATAACGGTTTATGCATGCTTGACTTTTTCTTTGTCAAATATTAAAATAAATCCAAGAAAATAAAAAAAGTCTTTTTGCGCAAAAACACAGTATCTATTTTGTGTATGTTCAACAAAAGCCAAAGTCTAAACTTTATTTTGAACGGGAGTGAGCAGGAATGGAAATAGAACTTGTCAACCATTATAAAGAGACTAATATGCGCGTCATGCTTGCAAGCCTTTTTGAACGTCTGCCCCACGCACACCATGATATAGAGATACTTATGCCAATACAAGGGGCTATTTATATG
>CAYOGO010000172.1:0-3392 GCA_964403405.1 uncultured Lachnospiraceae bacterium
TTATGAAAAATTTAGGCCGGTGACGATAGCAAAGTGGTACCACCTGTTCCCATACCGAACAAAGAAGTTAAGCACTTTTACGCTGAAAATACTTAGTTGGAGACGACTCGGGAAGATAAGTAGTTGCCGGCTTTATATATTAATAAAGCCCCTAAAAATTAATTTTTTATTTTAAGCCGTTTATCGGCTTTTTTTATTTTAAAAATTGACATTTTCCGTGTAATATGATAAAATAATCATAAATCGTGATGGAGGATAGCAAATGAAGAAGGATCAAAAAAAATCAACTGAAAAGGGATATTACATAGATCATCCGTGCGAAGAAAGCTTTATATGCAAGGTTTGCGGTATGGAGGTCCAGCCCATGGGAGCAGGTACGGATCACCGTAACCATTGCCCTAATTGCTTGTCAAGCATACATGTTGATGAAGAACCGGGAGACAGGGAGTCTGAATGCCATGGTGTTATGGAGCCCATTGCCGTATGGGTCCGCAAAAACGGTGAGTGGGCATTGATTCATCGTTGCAAAGTATGCGGAAAGCTTTCATCAAATAGGGTTGCGGCCGACGATAACCCGGTAAAACTGATGTCGATAGCAATGAAGCCCATTGCGGAGCCGCCTTTCCCGATAGAAAGAATAAAAGAGCTGTCTGATCTGATGTCCGGCAAATAAGACATAATAATGTAGAAAATGATATATAAAGCAGGGAAGCTTGTGCTGAATTTCGCCAAAAGGTCGGATGTGATCTGACATTTGAATGAAATTTGCCGAGGCTTCCCTGTATTGTTTTTTTCCTTTTGTTGAATTTGTTCTGCTTGGATTTGAATCGTCAAGCAGTTAAAATGCTATTGCACATTTGCAGTTATTCCCATAAATAGCGGTATGTTTGTGCTGTTGTCAACGATTGCAAAGATAAACGGTCTGTCGAGGTAGACGAACCTTTCTTCGGGTTCACATGATTCTGTATTCATGCTTCCGCTCGTGATCGCCGCAGCCTTAGTTCCGTTGCGGGAGACGTCAATGACTGCTTTTTGGAAAACACTGCGGAGATAGAGATCTCCCATCGGACTGCTTCCCATTTTTGAAAGATTTGCCGTTGAGCTGTCGAAAATATCTGTAATTCCCATGCTCTGTAATGCTTCATTAAAATTCATTATATCTGTTTCATACTTATATTCAGGTATTCTTACATTTACATTACAAAGTGTCTTGCTGTCGAAGAATCCGTTCCAAAATTGCAGATCCATGCTCCTTGCAAATTCGTAAATGTCGGTGCCTTCATCAGGCAGAATACCCACAAAGCTGTACGCATTGCCTGAATAATTCTTGGCAAAGCCAACCGCATCATAGTACTTAAAATATTTGCTCTCAACGGAGCTCATCATTTCAACCGGCGATGATGTTCCGTCATGATTCCTGAAATATCCGGCATTAATCTGATTTTTCTTGTACGGCTCAGCCCATTCGGAATCAAATGCTATTGCATTAAAAAGATACATTACGGTCGACGGATCGATTTCGGATATGAGGTTGTTGATCATGCTGTTTGTATTTTCCTTGCACCAGCTATTTATGTCATCGACAGTCTTTTGATCAAAGTCGGCAGAAAAAATATCGGAATCGTACCAATCGGCATTTGTCTGTAAAAAATCGGGTGCAACATTGAGCTTATCCGTGGAATTGTTGTACCATACGGAGTTTGCAATGCTCAATCTGCATTTTTTGCTTGAATGTAGATCGTTTGAAAACGAATATGCGGATCTGTTCAATTCCGTTACATTAATTCCCAGAGCTTGTTCTAGCTGAGATAAAGTGTTGCCATCGGCACCGTTTGTGATGAGTGCAAGACAGCAGAATGCCGAAAATGGCGAAATTAGGGCATTTTTGTCATCTCTTGATACAGCTTGCGAGAACAGTGACATTGCAAATTTATTTACCGATGCAGTGAATACATCGGAAACAGTGTAATCATCGGATATATTCCTTTTATAGCCTGCAGAAAGTGATTTCGCATTTGCCTGATATCCGCATGCCGTGGATGAAATAATTATCAAGACCGCAAGCAATAAAGTGACGCTATTCAAAAAAGTTCTCCTCATATTTAAGTCCTTTCTTTATATATTATTTATTCGGATAACGGTATTTTTCCAAAACCGTCAATTTCGATGTATTTATCGACCGTATAGCCGACAGGAATGAAATCTCCGTAATTTATTTTTACGTAAACACCGTTTGAATATTTATTGTTGTAAAATATTTTGACAGTACCGTCAACTAATGTATTTTTTGTGCTGTCGGTAGAGAAAACGTATCGTTCGCCGCTGTTGGAGAATATATTCAAGGTGATTATGCTGTTAAATGATCTATCGTCTACGGTGAATGATATTGAATGATCGTCCCTCAGCAATACTGTCAATTTTGCACCTGCCTGGTTTTGAAAGGTGCCCTCGGCAGATGAAGACGGGATAAAAACCGAGCTTAACGGAGGCGGAGTTACAATACTTTCGAATGTGTCAGCAGGCGGCAACGGCGTTACCAAAAGAATAGGATGCCCTACAGCAGATTCTTCATTGCTGTCGGGGTTTTTGCCGGTCTTGTTGTAAAGGCTGATACCAATATACGAAAACGTAATAATACAAGCAAGTGTAAGGGATGCTGCAATGGATGCATATTTTACGATCCTTGGTCTTTGTATCTGCTTAACATTGGCTTCGCTGATAAGGTCATCATCGAGCATCGAAACTGCTTCTGTGATCTTGTCTTTTTTCATATGATGTAGTTTTCCTTTCTTAAATAGTTTTTCAGCTTTTGTCGTGTACGGAAAAGTGATGATTTTACTTTACTTTGACTTATATTAAAAAATTCCGATATTTGCTCTATACTTTCGCAGTAAAAGAAGCGTCTTACAAAAATTTTTCTGGCATCTGCATTCTGTTCACGCAAAAACCTATTCAAAATGTCCTTTAAGTCCGATATTTCATAATCCTTGTCGTCGGGAATGCATTCTGCAAGCTCATCAAGCGAGAGCAGATATTCATTTTCTATGCGCTTGGATGCATGTTTGCTTTTATATACATCTATTGACGTATTTCGGGTGAGCTTTGCAATAAAAGCAGACAGATCATACGGATCGGTAGGGGGAATACTGTTCCATAGCTTAAGATAGATGACATTTATGCATTCATCAACATCTGCACTGTCCTTGAGTATGTTGTATGCGATCCTTTGGCAATACCAATGATATTTAATATCGGTCTCTGTTATTGCACGCTCATCACGGGCAAAAAACAGCTGTATTATACTTTTATCTTCCATGTCGACTCCTTGCTTAAGCTCCCCTACACCTTAAAAGACGATTTTTATATGCAAATGGTTTTGCTTAAATTTATAT
>CAYOGO010000173.1:0-3389 GCA_964403405.1 uncultured Lachnospiraceae bacterium
TTCTCATATGCTTCCTCATATACATTGGGGATGTAGTAGAGTTCAAGCTGATCCCAAACATAATCAGCACTCCAACGAGAGAATGTTCCCAAGTCACCAGCTGAAAGACCATTGTTATTACCTATTTCAGGGTAACCCACTGTTGTGCACTTAAAGTCACGCTGGTTAACGATGATCATGCCGCCCTTGCCGTCTGCATACATGTAAGGATAAGCATTACGAGAAGCTGTCTGGAACGATCTTGCTGTGTTGTCCCATGTCTTTGTTTCCAAATCGAATATAAGCCATACAAGCTCACCGGGTTCATCACCGCTTGTTGTGAGAGTATAGAGCTTATTCATGGTCTCATCATAGCAGAAGTATGAATATCCATAGCCGCCCCATGTTTTTCTAGGAATGATAATGCCGTAATTTGTAACATCGTCTGTTTCCTTATCGATCATCCATGCGTTTGCAGCGATAGCGTCTGTGCCGGAATTCTGTCTGTACTTGTTGTCGCCAACAGTAACTGCCCAAACATTCTCGTCCTTATCTACGAACAAACCAACTTGGCTGGAGTCGTAAATTTTGTACTCAGTCAAAATGACCTCATACGATCTGTCTTCATTTACTCTTATAACCTTGAATTCATCAAGTCTTGCACCGCTACTATTGGTCGTTGAGTTTGTGATGTATGCAACATAATCACCGTGAGTTGTATGAACAACTCTTGTCTGGTGGTTACCATGACCTGCATCACCGCCGATTCCGGTGCCGTCAAACTGTATTCTTTCAGAGAATTCAAATGCATTCTTATGCGTGGTCGTTGTTGTTCCTGCCTGTGCAGTCATACTGAGGTTTGTACTCAAGCAGAAAGAGAACAACATAGTAACAATTAATGTAGAAATCAATGTCTTTTTCATGTTCGTTATTCCTTTCTCTTTATCACTCTGCCGCAACAGCAGGTATTACAGAGATCTCAGCACTGTACCAATTCTCAACAGTACCTCTCAATCCTGCAAACATTACCGTAAACGTATCAGATGAGCCTGACAAATCATTTGCAACCATAAATGCAGCTGAATACTTAACAACCTTGTCAAGAGCTACTTCATTGATCATTTCAAAATTATCAGCAAAGATTATAACTCTTGCAGCGTTCTCATCGTCCATTGCAACGATATAGAGTTCATCGCCGATCTTAGCAAATTTATAGCTGAATCCTGCAGCCGGGATCTGAGATGTTACATTGTCAGTATCAATTGTGCCGTCTGCCGTGATAGTAACTATCTTGAGCGGATTGCCACAAAGTATCTTAACATTACCGTCGTCATCAACAAAAGCATCCTCAAGATTTGCATCTGTGAGCATTGTTTCAGCACCTGTTGCGTCATAATAATGTATCTCTTCGCCGTCTGAGCAAATAAATCCTACACCACCGTCAAGTGCAAATACTGCAGAATTTTCGATATCTGCAAGATCTACCGAGTACGATTTTGATTCCTTATCCCACTTTGATGTTGCAAGATCATATGTGAAATACTCGATGTCAGTATACTTACCGTCTGCGTTTGCACCTGCAAATATAGTATATATCTTACCGCTTGTCTGATCGATTACAGAGCTGAGGTATGTGTGATGATCAGCAGCCTTTGTAAATGTGCGGTAACCCTTCTGAGAATTGAGCGCACCTGTTTCCTTATCATACTTGAATATGTTAAGAACTGCCTTTTCAGCACCGTTATTACGTCCTGTCAACTTATCCATTGTATAAGATGAAGAACCGCCGATTACATAGATATTGCCTTCCTTATCGGCAACAAGGTCTACCAAGCCACCGTAAACATAGCCGAATGCAACTTCGCTTGCTTCGCCGTCAACGATCTTAACCAACAAGAATTCGTTAATTCCGCTGCCGTTGTTTCCTGTCGATACAATACCTGCATTTGAAAGGTATGCAACATATGTTGCATCTGCTGTCTTAATGATCTTGTGAGATGATGATTCACCAAACTCAAGGTCCATGCCGTCTGCGGAAGCTGTTGTTCCTGCAGAATCCTTAATGTTGAAGAGCAAGCTTTCAAAAGCGTCGCCGCTGTCAACTGCGTCTACCTTAACTGCGTTTGAATCTACAAGAACGATCTTGTTGTCCATAGAGCAACTAGGGTTATTGGAGTCATTAGCACCCCAGAATGCACCCCATACAAGCCAACCTGCATACTTGCCGTTTGACGCTGCTTTTGCGCTTATTCTTACGATGTCAATACCGAACTCAGCGCCTGCCTTAATGTCGGATTCTACCATACCGAGCTTTTCAAAAGGAACTGCTATTGCAGCATACATTATGTTATTCTCTGCATGTATGAGACTGTATTCACAGCTTTCTTTAATATTATCCTGTGAGCCAATCTGTGTTGTTATTCCATCTGTAGTGTTAAATGTGAAGTAAATGTTCTTAGCATTTGAAGTTACCGTAGATGCAAAATCAAGCTTGAACTGAATACCGTCACCTTCCCATGAGTCTTCACAACCACTGAGGTCGCTATCGGGGCTTACAATACCGATGTAAAGATACTTGCTGTCCCATGTGGTATAAATATCCATGTAAGTATCTTCTGCTGTTTGACCGCTGTAATTAAACAACGATGTGTTGAACGAATTCTTGTCAACTGTCAAAGCCTTGTTGCCCCATGACTTGATATCTGTAATGTCAACCTTGCTTGTTGCCTTGTCAGATGTGATAGTCGTTGCAGTTGTAGCAATGTTATCCGAAAGGAGTATAACGTTATCACCAACACATCCCGGAGTATTTCTTTCATTTGTACCCCACAATGTACCCCATGCGAGCCAGCCTGCATAGTCGCTCTGCGCTGTACCGCTGAATCTAATCATAGAGAAGCATATCGGTGTGCCGTCTTTAACATCTGTCATTCCAAGATCTGCAAAAGGTATTGCTATTGCCAAGTGCAATTTGCCGTCAATGTATTCTATGCTGTGTGCATATTCAACGCTGCAGACTACACCGCCATCATTTGTTTCTAACGCAAAGTGGATATTTTTAGCATCTGCGGTTCTTGTTGTTCCCGCATTGATTACAAACTGGATACCATCGCCCTTCCATGTAGTGCCTACACCTATAAGATCACTGTCCGGAGTAACTACGCCAAGGTAGAAATAATCATTATCCCATCTTGTGTATACATCCATCTCCGTACCATCGGGAACTAATGAAGGATTATCCGGATGAGGAACCAAAACTGCGTTATATGTATCGTTATCAACGTGTATCGTCGGCTTACCCCATGTTGTAACATCCTTAAGGTTAACGTTACCAACTACCTTGTCAGCCTTAACAACTGTTGCCATGTCTGCAGCTTCGTCGGAAAGTACTATGTTGTTATCGCAGTATC
>CAYOGO010000174.1:0-3365 GCA_964403405.1 uncultured Lachnospiraceae bacterium
ACAAAACCGCTTTTTCCGCTTCCCTCATATCCGTAAATAAGTGTAGCTTTCATAAGTTTATCCTTTGATAAAAATCAATCTATGTCGGGCTTATAAACCTGTCTGCTGTGAAGAGACCATATCTTTTCAGAGAAATTACCGCTCGTTATAGACTTTTCAGCCTGATCAAAATCGTACATTCTTGCATCGATAACATCAAGATAATGCAATATTTCCGCTTCCTTGAACATGGGCTTCAGCGGACTGCCATATTCCGGCTCGTAATGATGGCAATATATCATGTGCTGTATCGTATACAGAATGTCGGGATCGGTTCTTAATTCCGCACCGACCTTTTCAACAAGCTTAATGCCCATTACTATGTGACCAAGCAATTTGCCCTCATCCGTATAGTCTGCCGTCATGCCCAATTCATTTGAAGCAAGCTCAGATGTTTTTTCTATATCGTGAAGTATTACTCCCGCATAAACAAGATCGGAATTCAAGTCGTAAACCTGCATTATACCGTCGGCAAGCTTCAGCATTGTCGTGATATGATACAGCAGACCTCCCCTTATTGCGTGATGGTTTGATTTTGCAGCAGGGAAATACTTTAATCTGGGCTCTTTACGCTTTATGATCTCTGCAACTAATTGCTTTATCTGCAGATTCTGTATTTTGTCTATGTAGCAAAGCACCATATCGTACATACTTGAAATAGACTCGGGAGCAGATGCCACAAAACTTGCCATAACAACGCCGTCGCTATCAGTTGCCTTGCGTATTCTCTCAACATTTATCTGAAGCTGACTGTTCCAGCTCTTGACAACGCCTCTTACCTTTACAACGGATCCTATCTCACAATCGTATTGGCTGACGTCCTTTGCATTCCATATTTTGCCGTTTATATCGCCCGAATCATCGCTGAAAACAAGATCGATGTACTTTGAATTGTTCTTTCCAAGCTTCTCCTGAAAATCCTTTACAAGAAAAAAGCCTTCTACATTGTCACCGTCCCTGTAATCCCTTGCCTTTTTACTCACCAAACCGTCCGCCTTTCAATATTTTCAGTCACCTATCTCCACCCTCGGAGCCTGAGCCCAGAGCTTCTCTATGCTGTAAAATTCTCTTTCCGTATTGTGGAACAGATGAACAATAACTGAACCGTAATCTATAACGATCCACTTTGAATTTTCTATGCCTTCTCTGTGGAGAGGATCTATTCCGAGTTTTTCTTTTATGCCCTCATCAACATAATCGTACAATGCTCTGACATGTGCGTCCGTTCTGCCTGATGCAATTACGAAATAGTCAGCAAGGATGGTCATTTCACTTATATTAATAACCTGCACATTGCTTGCAAGCTTATCCTTTAATATTTCAACCACCTGCTGCATAATTTGTGTTGAGTTCTGATCCATTAATTTAATTCTCCTTGTAAATATAAATAAAAATCAAGTGTTGACCTGTGGACATGCTTGTTCTGTGATCTTAGGTATTCGATCGTATGCTCACAGCACTTTAACGACAGCTGACAAAGTCCCTCAAAAGCAATGCTCCTGAGCTCTTCAGCACCGTCATAAACCCTTGCAGGCTCGATCATATCCGCACTGTATACTATACACGCAAGCTCATCCATATGTGGTACACCCGTTGTATGCCAACGTATCGCCGAAAGAATATCACTATCCCGTACCCCATACCTTTCCCTTGCAAGTACTTCGGATGCAGGTGCGTGCAACAGCTCCGTGCTGACGGTCTCGCTGCTGTATTTGTCCTCAAATTGCGATCGTGACGCCGTTTTTGTCATTTCGGGCAGATCCATATATCTTGAGCAATCGTGCAACAGAGCCGCAATACGTGCCTTATTAACGTCAACAGAATAAAAACCTGCCATTTTTTCAGCCGTTTCGACCACACCCAATGTATGCTCAAAGCGTTTTTTAGTTAATGACATTTCAAGCTCAACCATTGCCGCTTCAAAATCAAACATCAGTTACTTTGTACCGAAAAGTCTGTCGCCCGCATCACCGAGGCCGGGAACTATGTAGCAATGCTCATTGAGCTTTTCATCAAGTGAAGCAATATATATATCAACATCGGGATGTGCCTCTGTAACAGCCTTTACACCCTCCGGAGCAGCTATAAGACAAACAAACTTTATATGACGTGCATTTCTTGCCTTTATTGAAGTTATTGCATCTATTGCCGATCCACCTGTTGCAAGCATGGGATCTACGAGAATTACCTCTCTCTCCTCTATGTCAACAGGCAATTTGCAATAATATTCAATGGGCTTTAATGTTTCTGGATCCCTGTAAAGTCCTATATGACCAACCTTTGCGGCAGGCATAAGATTCAACATACCGTTTACCATACCCAATCCTGCTCTGAGAATCGGAACTATTGCAACATTCTTGCCATCCATCATTTTTACGGTCGTTTTTGTAATGGGAGTTTCTATTTCAACATCCTTCAACGGAAAATCCCTTGTAACTTCGTAGCCCATAAGCATTGCTATCTCTTCAACAAGTTCTCTGAAATCCTTTGATCCTGTGTTCTTGTCTCTTATCAACGAGATCTTATGTTGTATAAGAGGATGATCCATTACCTGAACTTTACTCATAATATTATTTCTCCATTCGTATATGATTATTTTTTATAAATTACCGTTACGCTGTTTTCGGTACCGATATAAGCAATATCTGCCATGCCTACAAAAATACCGACCTCCAATACGCCCGGTAGCATAGTTATCCTATTGTTGAGCGATACAAGATCCTCATGTTCTTGTAAAAATATATCCAAAACGTAATTGCCGTTATCCGTAATGACAAGACCATCTTTGCATTTTGCATTTCTGAGCGTTGATTCATGACCCATCCGTGCAAGAGCACTCTTTACGCTCCTCCACGCATACGGAACCACCTCAACGGGCACCGCCGAGGTTCTGCCGAGAGTATCTGAAAACTTTGAGTCGTCCGCAACAAGTACAAATGTATCCGCCATAGACGCAAAAACCTTTTCTGCCGTCTGTGCCGCACCTCCGCCCTTTATTGCATTAAGATCTGCATCTATCCTGTCTGCACCGTCAAATGCAATATCAAGCCTGTCATAGTCCTCAAGTGCTTTTACGTTAAAGCCCATCTGCTCGCATATCAATTTTGTCGGAAATGATGACGGTACGGCAATAAACAAAAGCCCTTCCTCGTGCATACGCCTTTTAAGCTCCTGCATAACGTAAAAAACAGTTGAACCCGTACCTATACCGACCGTCATACCGTTTTTTACAAGCTCCGCCGCCTTTTTACCGGCAGATTGTTTTTTATTGATCTCCATAAGCTCTCCAAGCAGCTAAAAGCGTTTACGTTTTTATATACTTACAT
>CAYOGO010000175.1:0-3346 GCA_964403405.1 uncultured Lachnospiraceae bacterium
TTCTGATCAAGATCGTAATTTACCTGTGCATACCAATTATAATCTATTCCCGTTTCTTCAAATGCCTGTTTCCACAGATTCATATCAAAAAATTCATTCCATGCATCCATATGGCAGCCCAACTCCACAGCTCTTGCCAAAGCCTTTGAAAGACGTCTGTCACCTCTTGCAAATACCGCTTCAAGCACACTCAGATTTATATCATTCCATGAGAACGACAATCCTCTGCCTTTCAGCCTTGATCTTAAGTATTCCTGTTTTTCTTTTATATCATCGGGTTTTGCCTGACCGCACCACTGAAAGGGTGTACACGGCTTGGGTACAAATGTAGATGCACTTATAGAAAGGTTGAATCTGCCCTTCTTTTTAACCTCATTGAAATACATGTCCTTGACATTGTGAGACATTTGAGCTATTCCCTCAACATCATCAATCGTTTCTGTCGGCAAGCCTATCATAAAGTAGAGCTTTACCGAATCCCAGCCTGCGGAAAATGCCTTTCTGCAAGCTATCATGAGATCCTCTTCCACAACGCCCTTATTTATGACGTCACGCAATCTCTGTGTGCCTGCCTCGGGGGCAAATGTCAGACCTGCCTTGCGGAAGCTTGCCAGCTCTGACATAAATTCTGTGTTTTTTATGGTATCCACTCTGAGCGACGGCAATGCAACAGACACACCCTTTGGAGTATATGTATCCGTGAGATATTTTATGAGCTCATCAATTTGCGAATAGTCACTTGAGCTGAGAGAACAGAGCGATATTTCCTCATAGCCTGTGCTGTTGTAGAGCTTTTCCGTTATTTTCTTTAATTTGTCAAGGCTCTTTTCACGCACGGGTCTGTATATCATACCTGCCTGACAGAATCTGCAGCCTCTCGTGCAACCACGCATTATTTCAAGCGTAATACGGTCATGGACTATCGACATATACGGCACTATTATGCTGTCTGGATAGTACACATTATCAAAATCTTCTATGATACGTTTTTTTACAAGAGCAGGTGCACCGCATTCAGGCACAACATCCTTTATAAATCCGTCGTCGGTATAAGTCACATTATACAGAGACGGAACGTACGTACCCTCTATCTGTGCTGCCCTTATCAAGAACTCACGGCGTGTCCATCCCTTTTGCTTTTTCTCCTTCAAAAGATCAAGCAATTCATTCATGTGGTCCTCGCCTTCTCCTATTGAGACTATATCAAAAAAATCAGCAAATGGCTCAGGATTATATGTGCACGGACCACCGCATGTGACGATTGGATCATCCTCGCCCCTGTCCTTTGACCATATGGGTACTCCGCCCAAGCGCAATGCATTTATCATGTTGGTATAACACATCTCGTACTGCACCGTAATACCTATTATATCAAATTCATTCAACGGAGTGCGTGTTTCCATGGAGGAAAGCTTTATATCGTTCTCCACCATGAGCTTTTCCATATCGGGCCACGGTGAGTACACTCTCTCACAGTATGCATCGTCACGCTCATTTATGACATGGTACAAAAGCTTTATGCCCAAATGTGACATTCCTATCTCATAAACATCGGGGAATATAAATGCATATCTTATGTCGACCGTTTTTGGATCCTTAACAACCTGATTGAGCTCGTTGCCCATGTATCTCGACGGCTTCTCGACCATTGATAGTATTTCGTCAAAAGTCAACATTTAATAACTCCATTTCTATATTCATAATAAAGAGGCAAAGTCCGTTTTCCACTTTACCTCGTTCCTGTATTCTATTTATACTTCGCCTATCTCAAGCGAAGGATCGGCATTCATTGAAAGATCGTCATACCTGCCCGATCTCAGCTTGTAATATGCCGCACACGCCACCATCGAAGCATTGTCCGTACAATATTCAAGATCCGGAACAAAAAGCTTCATTCCGTGCTTTTGAGCTTGAGCATTCAGCATATCACGTAAAAGCCTATTTGCCGCAACTCCGCCTGCAAGTGCGATCTTCTTATAATTATATCTTTTTGCCGCAAGCGTCGTCTTTGAAACAAGATCCGACACTGCAGTATATTGAAACGATGCCGCAACATCGTTAACATTGTGATCCTTATTATTATGTATATAATTCAATACTGCCGTTTTTAGTCCACTGAACGAAAAATCAAGCTCACTCGTCTTCAGTTTTGCATGAGGAAAAGCTATCGCCTTGGGATCTCCCGTTTCTGCCGCCCTTTGTATGTACGGACCGCCCGGATAACCCAATCCCAGCTCTCTTGATATCTTATCAAACGCCTCGCCTGCAGCATCGTCCAATGTTTGACCTAATATTCTGTATGTTTTGTAATCATCGACCGCAACGATCTGCGTATGACCGCCCGAAACCACCAGACACAAAAAAGGAGGCTCCAATTCCTCCGATGATATATAATTTGCACATACATGGGCTTCCATATGGTTTACACCCACAAACGGAACACCCAATGACAAGCTTACTGCCTTTGCCGCATTAAGTCCGACAAGCAATGCACCCACAAGCCCCGGACCGTAGGTTGACGCAACCGCATCAATGTCCGTATATTCAAGCCCTGCCTGCTTCATTGCCTTGTCAAGCACGGGGCATATATTTTCTATGTGCTTACGTGATGCCACCTCGGGAACAACTCCGCCGAATTCATTATGTATCGCTATCTGCGACGAAATAACGCCCGAAATGACCTTTCTTCCGTTTTTTACTATTGAAACAGATGTGTCATCGCATGATGTTTCAAACGCAAGTATGTTCCAATCCTTTTTACTTAAAAGCTCGTTATATTTTATATTTGCTCTTTGCTTATACATAAAAGTCTGCCTTGCCGATCATTCAAATTTATCCGAAACCATTTTCTGCAATGCTCTCACAAGAGAGTCCTCTGCCGTACCCCACGGTTCCTCTCTGTACCTGTAATCAAACTTTTTCTCAAACCAATCCAGCTCGCCGTCTATCCTTTCAAACGACTTGTACATAACGGGCATTATGCATTTGAGCCAATCGCTTGCCACCCTTGTGCCGAATTTATCACACGCTATTTGAACGGAACGCTTAAGATGCTGAAGACAAAGTCCCTTTGAGCCTTCAATACCGTGTCTGAAGCTTTCGGACGTTTTGAACAGATAAAGCATAGTATATATGTACCTGTCCATTGCCTCATTTACCTTTTGGCACACCATGCACTCATTATGCTTGTTTTCAAGCCAATTTGTAAATTCCTCAAACTGCTTGAATTCATTGCCTTTTTTGCCGAGAGTAAACTTCTTTTTTCTGTTAAGAGGCAATTTTTTTGTTTTGGACTGTAATTGACGAACTGTTTCCCTCATATATGTATGAGTCAACAATGCAAGAC
>CAYOGO010000176.1:0-1846 GCA_964403405.1 uncultured Lachnospiraceae bacterium
ATATTCGGTATCGGCGGTGTGGGTGGTCATGCTGCCGATGCTGTTGTAAGATGCGGTGTGGGCACGATTATAATTGCCGACCGCGATGTAGTGGACGTCACAAACATAAACAGGCAAATAATTGCCGATACCTCAACTGTCGGAAAGAATAAGACAGATGTCATGGAAGCAAGAGCAAAGCTTATAGACCCAGATATCAATGTGATAAAGTTTGCTCATTCTTTCAGTGATGATTACGATATCGTATTTGACAATTACAAGGTGGATGCGGTAATAGACTGTATTGACGATGTTTCCGCAAAAATAAATCTGATATGCTATTGCAAGAGGAATAATATACCGATAGTGTCATCAATGGGTACTGCTCTCCGCAAGCAACCCGAAATGGTTGAAATTACGGATATTTACAAGACCTCATATGACCCGCTGGCAAGAGTGCTGAGAAAAGAGCTTCGCAAACGCGGAATACAGTCACTCACGGTCGTTTGCTCAAGGGAAGAACCCATGCCGAGAAACAATGACGTACTTGCAAGTTGCGCATTTGTACCGGCTGCAGCAGGTCTTTGTGCGGCGGGAAAGGTCATACGGTATATTTGCGGAGAAGATAAGATATAATCCTTGGATGCTTTAAGAACAAAAAAGCACGGACGCTTTACGTTCGTGCTTTTTTTTACTTGTAAATTAATATCAGATCTTGTCTGCATCAAATAAAGCGCATATTGGATAATGATCGGAGAGGTAAACACCGTTTGAATTTCTGTCCCAAGGCTTGACCTCTATTACATTGTCGGAAAATTCCTTTGTTGCAAAAATATAGTCGATCTTTGACAGACCTTCATACGTTCCAAACTCATGGTATGAATGCTTTATGTGCTTTGTGAGGTCCGTGAGGGCTGCTTCCTTATAAGTCTCACATATTGTGATAGGCTCCTCATACGGCTCTGTGTTAAAATCGCCCATGAGAACGAAAGGCAATTTGATCTCCGCTCTTTCTTTTGTTGCCTTGTCAAGCAATATGCTTATTTCCTTTGAACGAAGTGCAACATTGTCCGTGCAATCGAGATGAGTGTTGTATACACGGAATATCTTACCTGTTTTGATATGCTTGATCATTACGGAATTGAATATTCTGGGGCAACCTTGATTGGGGTATATTGAATACTGATATATGTTATCACCGAGCCAATATGTGTTGCCGGACAAAACTGTGCAGGTTTCCTTTCTTACGGCAACGTAGAGACCTTCACTGTCGTAATTCTGACCTCTGCCGTGACCTACAAGCTCATAATCGTGAAGAACTACCTTCAATAATTTCAGAATGCTTTCTGTAACCTCCTGAAAGCCGATTACATCAGGCTTTTCATTCTGCACAGTGTCCCAAAGCAAGCCTGCTCTGTGCATGAAAGCGTTAACACCGTCATCATAATACACACAGCGTATATTATATGTTGTGATCTTTAACTGATTTGACATTTATTTTCTCCTTTGATTTCAGATATGGGTGTATTGTAACATAAAAGTACAAAAAAATCAATATTAAAAGTTGAAATTGCAACATTTACATATTATTTTGTATAAAACGTGGGTATAAATACATAATAAAGCACTGCCGGTAAAACATTTACAGTCTTAACGGCAGTGACAAGATCATTATTTTACTGTTTTATACACAGCCCTGTGCCTTCATTGCTTCGGCAACCTTAAGGAAGCCTGCAATATTTGCACCTGCCATGTAATTACCTGGCATGCCGTACTCATTGGCAGCATTTTCGCATGCAGTAAATATGCTCTTCATTATACCGTGGAGAGCATATTTACTGCATGCGAAAATGCTGCCAATGAGTAC
>CAYOGO010000176.1:1856-3332 GCA_964403405.1 uncultured Lachnospiraceae bacterium
GAGACGCTCTGAGTTCTGGCTCATCTCAAGACCGGAAGTTGCAACACCGCCTGCATTTGCAGCCTTTGCAGGACCGTAAAGCATGTTATTTGCAAAGTAGACTTCAATAGCCTCAGGTGTGGAAGGCATATTGGCACCCTCGCTTACAGCTATGCAGCCATTTTTTGCAAGAGCCAAGGCGCTTTCTTTATTGATCTCGTTCTGTGTTGCACAGGGGAGAGCAATATCGCAGGGGATAGTCCAAATACCGCTGCAGCCCTCTGTATATGTTGCTTCGGGGTGATAGTTGAGGTATTCCTTTATACGTTTACGCTCAACCTCCTTGATCTGCTTGATGGCGGCAAGATCAATACCGTTTGCATCATAGATGTAGCCGTTTGAGTCGCTCATTGCAACGACCTTTGCACCGAGCTCCGTTGCCTTCTGGTTAGCATAGATAGCAACATTACCCGAGCCGGAAACAACGACTGTTTTGCCCTCAAAGCTCATACCGTTTGCCTTGAGCATCTCGCTTGTGTAGTAGCAAAGACCAAAGCCTGTGGCTTCCTTTCTTGCAAGTGAGCCGCCGTATGTAAGACCCTTGCCTGTAAGTACGCCTGTAAATTCGTTTCTTATTCTCTTGTACTGACCGAACATGTATCCGATCTCTCTTGCTCCCGTGCCGATATCACCTGCAGGAACGTCACAATCCGCACCGATGTGACGGTAGAGCTCTGTCATAAAGCTCTGGCAGAAACGCATGATCTCATTGTCTGACTTACCCTTAGGATCAAAATCAGAACCGCCCTTGCCGCCGCCCATGGGAAGCGTTGTGAGGGAATTTTTGAATATCTGCTCAAAACCGAGGAATTTGATTATACCGATGTTAACGGAAGGGTGCAAACGTATTCCGCCCTTGTAAGGTCCGATTGCAGAGTTGAACTGAACACGGAAGCCACGGTTTACGTGAAGCTTACCGTTATCGTCTATCCACGGAACGCGGAAGATGATCTGTCTTTCGGGTTCAACAAGGCGGTCAACAACACCTGCCTCAACCAAGTCGGGGCGACGTTCGATAACCGGCTCAAGAGTCTCTAAAACTTCTGTTACAGCCTGTATAAATTCGGGTTCACCCGGATTTCTTTTTTTGACTGTTTCGAGTACACTGTTAAGGTATTCGTTCTTCATAAAAATCTCCTTTTACTTATATTTATGCAATATTTAACGGTTAAACCGTAATTGTCAATAACATAAATATTATATAACGTTTTTTTTTATTTGTCAATATTTTTTTGCAAAAGAACGATATTTTATGAGCTGCAGTGAATTTCAAAGTAAATTCATTAAGTTGATTTATTTGTAAAAAATGTTAGATCAGGGTATTGACAAAAACTTTTATTTGTAGTATAATATACGTGTTCTTGTGTGAGAACAATTTAACATATGCGGGAGTGACTCAGTGGTAGAGTGCCACCTTGCCAAGGTGGAAATCGCGAG
>CAYOGO010000177.1:0-3328 GCA_964403405.1 uncultured Lachnospiraceae bacterium
GCTATACCTACATGGGACGAGGACGTCATCCATTCCGCATTGATGCAGCATATTGCGGACCTCGGAGTTAAAAACGGCATAGTGCTCTGGCCGCTCAGAACTGCACTTTCCGGCAAAATGTCTACCCCGGGCGGTGCAACTGAAATAGCGTATATATTAGGTAAGGATGAAACAATAAACAGAGTTAAAACAGCAATCGAGTTTATCAAGGCATCGCTTTGATGAATTTGACAATATATTCTTTTTTGGAGATATTAATTATGAAAAAGATCAACGTTACAGTGTGGAACGAGGGTTACCACGAGAGAGAAAGCGAAGAGGTTCGTAGTGTATATCCTGAGGGTATTCAGGGTTGTATAGCAAGCTTCCTCAAGGAGGACGAGGAATTGGGTACTGTTCGTGCGTTTACTATGTACGATGAAGAACAGGGCTTTAAGGAAGAGGATCTTGCTGATACAGATGTTCTTATTTACTGGGCACATTGCTGCCACGGCGAAATAAAGGATGAGTATGTAAACAGAATATTCAATCACATAACAAAGAGAGGCATGGGACTTATTCTCCTCCATTCCGCTCATGCATCAAAGATATTCCAGAAGCTTTGCGGTACACAGACGGACGAGCTCAGATGGCGTGAAAGTGGCGACAAGGAAAGAATTTGGGTAATGGAGCCTCAGCATCCCATCTGCCACAACCTTCCCGAGTACTTTGAGCTTCCTCATGAAGAAACATACGGCGAAAGATTTATCATCCCCGCACCTGATGCTCTTGTATTCATGAGCTGGTTCTCAGGCGGTGAGGTATTCCGCAGCGGCGTATGCTATAACAGAGGCTATGGTAAGATATTCTACTTCAGACCGGGTCATGAAACATTCCCCACATACTATGATCCCACCATTCAGCAAGTAATTAAGAACGCCGTAAGATGGGCAGCTCCCGTAAACTTCCCTAAGATGAAGACGGGCTGGACACCCTCATTTGAAAACGGTAATAACTGATCACATATATTAAAATACGGTCAGTAAAAGGTATATGAATTAAAACAGAAACGCATGGCGATATTTTGCCGTGCGTTTTTTAATTATCAAAATACTATTTTAAAAATACGAATTTTCCTATTGACAAGTTCAGAAAACTGTGATACAATATACATGAACGAATATGATATATATCACAAAATCCGTTCACTTAATAGATGAGAAAGAGACAGTTGCACTCAGCAATGACAATTAACATTATTTTAATCAATAGCAAATGACGCATGGCTGAGCTGTATACGGCACCGCTGTGCGTTTTTTAATACCGTGTTTGGGAGGTGTTTCAATATGAGGGTTCCCTCAATTTAGATGCTGCCTTGTAATTTGAGGTTACAGGGCGTGATTTGGCATAAGTACTATGCCGCAGAAGAACACAGAACAAAAGTATACTTTAGGTGTAGCTTTGCTCGAAGTAATTGATTTAATTGAAAGGAAAAATCATGAAAAGAATTGTTACTCTTTTTTTGACTGTTCTGACTGTGTTGGTCGTTGTTTTTCCTGTTAATAATGATGTAAAAGCAGTGACAACAGAATTGAACGGTGTCTACTATTTCAGAAATGCTGTGGTAGGCGGTTCGTTTATCGATGTAGAAAATGCCGGTAACGGCACGGCAGTACAGACGCATAACCTTGTCAATACCAGACTTCAAACGTGGACTGTGACCCCCATCGGTAACGGATATTATAAAATAATGGCTAATTGCAGTGGTTATTATTTGACGGTTGTCAATAATAGCACATCGTACGGGAACAATGTTGTTGTTACTTCATACACAGGAGAAAGCGGACAGCAATGGTTGATCTCAAAAAATTCTCAAACGGATATATACAGCTTTCACCCAAGATGTAACCCCAACGGTTATTTATCAGCACCGATAGAGTCAAGCTTTGAAGGTGAATTGCCGTATAACGGTACAACACTTGGCATATATCATGAATCACCTGATGCACGTGATCAGGAAAAATGGTATTTGCATAAAATGACCTCAAATACATTGGTCGTAAAAGCGGACTATGATGATGCGTATGCTTCACGCTATGGTGCAAGCAATGTTTCGTCGAGAATAGATGATGTGTTATTAAAGCTGAAAAGGGTCATGCTGCAGTATGCGGGAATAAAGGTTGAATTCAATAACAATCACTACAATGTGGATACCTATTTGGATACATCGTCGTGTGCGGCAAAAAACAACCACTCCACGATGTGTACATGCGGTTCATGTAATAATTCAACTGCAAGCTCATTAAAGTCATTCCACCATACAAACTTTAATAATATTTTGTATAGGATGGATAATCCCAATCAGGCTAACAGCCTGAAGGTCATATTCAGTGGACATGATATGTGTGTGATCAATAATTCCTCACATGTAGCAAGTACAAAAAATGCCTGCATTCATTCTGCTGTTTATGAAGAAAAGGACATTATTTTAATGTTCGATTTCTATACACAGGTTTTATACCATGAACACATGATCATGGTAAAAGATATATTGGGGCTTTACGGATTGGTTGATCATTTTGAACAAGATGAAAATACAACGGGCGGATTTTCAGATAATTGCATTTTCGGCTATAACAGCCACACAGCTGATGTTGTTGAAGTGTGCACATTATGTGAGCATTGCCAAGGCATATTACTGGAAAATATTTCAACATATAACCATGTTGATAATTAAATAATGAAAGGAGAATTGACATGACAAAGAGAATTATCGCTATTTTATTAGCATGCATTATGTGTTTATCCTTGTTTATGACGGGCTGCTCAAAAGATAACGAGAACACGAACGTGAACACAGGCGATAACGAACAGGTAAGCACGGATAATAACGAGCAGGTAAGTACGGAAATTATTTCAGGCAAAGTTGATATTGAATTGTCGGATGGTACTAAAGTTGAGAGCAACGAAAATGCTTTGAAATCCTATAAAGTGAATCTTGCAGCAAACAAGCAGCTTATGGATGTTCAGGTTGAGAGCTTTTTTGATTTTGAGCTTTATGTTAATCAGGGCAACGAAATGGTTGATCTGGTACGTAAAACGTGGTCTCCCGGCAGAAGTGCAGACTTCCCCGTTGCTTTATTGTCCAATACAGGTGACTTAACATCGTTTACCACAAAGCATTATTTCTTTGAGGATCAGTTGAAAGGTCCAAATCTTATACTTAGTGAATATGTATATTTCGAGGACGGTTTTAAGCTGGATAACAACTCACTTGCGGTCAAAGTGAAGTATATGAAGCCCGATGTTAGCGGAACTGCTGAAGATATTTTCATGAAGACGACGTATG
>CAYOGO010000178.1:0-3298 GCA_964403405.1 uncultured Lachnospiraceae bacterium
CATGACGGCAGCTTGATCGTTTCTGTGACGGATTACGAAAATTCAGTCATTGTATAGCCGAGTGATCCTACAAGAGCTGCGGACAGCATGTACGAATATGCTTTTTCGCATTGGGTGGGATACACCGCCGGCATGCAGCTGACGTCGGACTGTGATCTTACGGCAAGCTATACGAGCACATTGAGAAAATATAAGGTGGAATTTCTTGATGCAGACGGAAAGCCGATATCAAGCAGAATGGTAAATGCGGGCTCTGTTGTGCAGCTGCCTGACTCTACACCCACCAAGGATCCGACGGCTGAATTTGAGTACACATTCAGTGCATGGTCAGGCTATATAACGGATGAAAGTGGTGAAATGAAAGTTCTTAAGGATCTCACATTCACACCGACATTCAATGAGACAAAACGCAAATACAAGTACACATTTTATGATGAGGACGGCGAAACAGTTCTCGCAAGCGGAATATTGGAGCACGGAACGCCGATACCATTGCCGGATGAGCCCGTAAAGGAGCATTTTGTTTTCAGCAAATGGCAGGGCTATACCGAGAAAATGACGTTAAAAAAGGACGAAACATTTGTTGCGGTATACGATCTTAGAGAGTATGAGTATATTTTTTACGACGAAGATGGTGAAACCGTTCTTGCAAACGGAAAATTGACGTATTCTTCAACGATCCCATTGCCCGACGAGCCAAAATCAAAGACGGGTCCCGATGGAAAGGAGTATGTGTTTGCACGCTGGGTAGGATATGAGCCCGATATGCAGATATCGGAGGATATATACTTTGTTGCGGAGTATAAAACGAATGTTCTGAAGTACAGATTTCTGAATTATAACGGCGATGTGATAGCTGAGGATGCATTGGAGGAAGGTCAGGTGATTCCTTCGCCGGACAGCAATTTGCTTACGTGGTCTAAGCCGTCCACGGCACAGTATTATTACGTGTTTACGGGCTGGAGTGGATATACGGAGGGAATGACTATCAGCAAAAATGTTGATTTTACTGCACAGTATGATCCGGTATTACAGAATTATGAGTATATATTCCGTGACGAGGATGGCACAGACCTGAAAAAAGAAAAAGTACCTTACGGTACCGTTATTGTGCCGCCCGAGTACACTGTGAATGATGAGCCTGGTTATAAATGTGAGTTTATCGGCTGGAACGGTTATAGTGAAGGCATGATGTTGGAGTCAAACAGAATATTCACGGTAAACATAAAAAGAACGCCACTGGTATGCAATATCGTGTTCAAAAATTACGACGGCTCTGTTTTTGATGAAAAGGAGGTTGCCGTTGGCACCCCGATAATATTGCCTGCTCTTAAGCCGCAGAGGGACGGTTATAAGTTTACGGGATGGCGCGGATATACGGCAGGCATGCTGGCAGAGAGCGACACTGAATTTATGCCTGAGTTTGAGTTGTCGGAAAAGGGCGTATTGTCCGATGTATATAAGGTCGGCGACGGCATGATATACGGTGTGGATCAGAATACGACGGTAGAACAATTTAAAAGCAATCTCAAGAATGAGTTTGATGTGAAAATATACGATAAAAACAATACGGAGATCACGGACGGAAATATATGTGTTACAACATATTCTGTTGTAAGGCTTTACTCTGATGACCCCGATGAAATACTTCAGGAGCTGATAATTGTTGTCAGGGGTGACATTAACGGTGACGGTAAAGTCTCAATAACTGATTTTGTAAAAATAAAGTCGCAGCTTATTTCCGATGGCTATCTCACAGACAAGGTACAGCTTATGGCGGCAGATCATAATTGTGACGGCAAGATCTCAATTACGGATTTTGTGCAGATCAAGGCATTGTGCTTAAACAGTTAAAAATGGAGGATAATATAGTGAAAAAAAGAATTTTATCGATCGTTGCTGCTGTGGTCTGTGTTTTAATGCTTACATTTGTGCAGCAGAACGCTCAAGCCGCTAATACAACGTCATTGACAGGTAATAAAACGGTCAGAGCAGGGGAAACATTAACTCTCTCGTTCAATATGAGCGGAAGCGGAATCGTCGGAATCAGAGCGGATATAGAATATGACAGTGCATTGCTCACATTGAAAAAGGTTGAAAATGCAGTGAAAGGGAATTGGATTGTAAGCTTGCAGGAAAACCGAGTGCTTGCATATGATGACGATCAAAAGAATCCGATCAACGGCAATACATCCGTGTTGACATTAATATTTGAGGTTAACAAAAATGCAGGCACGGGGGAAGCATTGACAGTAAAAATCGTAAATATTTCCGCATCTGCAGGTGTGGATGATATTTATCTTTCAGATGCAGCCTTTTCAACAACGGTTGTGGCACCTAAATCGTCAAACGCCAATATATCGGAAATATCAATTTCAAATGCGGAGCTCGTTGAGAGCTTTAATCCGAGCGTAGCGGACTACAATGTAAAGGCGCCGTTTTCGGTTACGTCACTTGATATGCTCATTACAACAGCGGATGCGAATGCGACATATGCCATTGAGGGCAACAATGATTTTGTTGTGGGCAAGAATACGGTCAGGATCATTGTAACTGCAGAGAACGGAACAAAGAAAACGTATACATTGAATGTTGAACGGGAACAGGATCCTAATTATGTACCAAGCAGTAATGCTTTGCTGTCACAGATTTTGTTGTCGACGGGTACTGTTTCGCCGAAATTTTTACCCAACGTGAGAAATTATGTTGTATATGTACCATATGAAACAATGGGGATCGAGGTATCGGGCAAGCCGGGGGATAAAAATGCCACGGTCAATACAATGGAGTACGCGTTAAAGTCAGGCAATAATGTTATCAAGCTGGTTTGTGTTGCCGAGGATGGGGTTACAAAGGCTGAATACGTGATAAATGTCTATCGTATGCCGAAATACGAGGGTAAGCTTCCGAATATATCGATGAATGAGCCTGATCCGATACCCACACCAACGCCCACACCGACAGTTACCTCAACGCCGACTGTTACACCTACACCGACGCCTTCTGGCGGACAGCATGTTGAGCCGTTTCCGTCAGCATCACAGGTACAGCCGAGTACATCTCCGAGCATCACCCCGGGGAACAATGATGATAAATCCGGCATAATAAGGACTGTGGTCATAATTTTTGTTGTGATAGCATTGTTGGTAATTGCGGCGGCAGTAGCATTCTATGTATATGTCAGCATGCAGAGGTCAAAGCACAAAAACAGATAATACCGCATAAAGCAAAAATCACGCAAACAAAGATGGGTTTAGTTAGGGATTTTTCTAATTTGCATCTTAAGAGGTAAAAAAAA
>CAYOGO010000179.1:0-3280 GCA_964403405.1 uncultured Lachnospiraceae bacterium
TTATAAGAGGAATATCAGAGTCCAAAAGTATCTGTGACGCCTTAAAATCGGCATACATATTCCATTCATGGAAACTGTTTGTTAATGTTCTATCGCTTATTTCCGATCCGCCAAGCCACACAACGCATATCTTATCCGCAATGGATGGGTCTATTAGGTAAGCGGAAACCGCATCTGTACACGGTCCCGTTGTGATGATGTAGATTATGTCATCTGTCTGTCTTGCAAGCCTCAATATGTTTTGAACGGCAGGGCAATCACTCGGAGCAAAGTCCTTGTTGTGAGTGATCTGTGAAGATGCTCCCTGAAAATTGGGAAACACGTTTCTGTCTATTCCCGAAGCGTGGAGAACACGCAAGCATTCCGCATAGCTCTTGAGCATTGTGGAGTATGTGTCGGGATATCTGTCCTCATAATGAGCAACGGCATTTGTCGCAAGCACATCCATTTTGTCGCAACCGAGGGCGTATGCGAGCGTGTACTGATCGTCGCATTCTGCGGAAAAATCGGAGTCAACAATGACTTTCTTAACTCTGTCCGATTTTATGTCGGCTAAAATCTGTTCTGCTGTAAGCATTTTATATCTCCTTTGTAAAAAACTGTTCTTTATTGTGTATCGTTCCAGTCAAACAGCTCCTGCATAACATTGCAAAGCTCTGTCAGCCTGTACGCGGGCTTTATTGCGGAAAGATCGAGCGTCATGGCAGGGTTTCCCGCAAGATTGATATTGACATTTACCTTGTGAGCGGCATCTATCTGTCCGTAAGACTGCGGCGTAAAATGACCTTTCAAAAAGTGTAATTCAAATTTGTCGACTTTTTGTTTTACGAGAGTGATCTTTGCCCTGCGGCAAATGCTCCTGATGTAAGCACAGCCTGTAAGATTGAATATCTCCTTCGGAAGATTGGAGTATCTGTCCTCGATTTCCTCTTCAACGTCGAGTTTATCCTGCAAGCATTCGATAAGAGAGATTTTCTTGTACATTTCAAGGCGGACATTTTCTTCCGGAATATAGCTTGACGGTATATATGCCTCGTCCGCAACATTGATCGTGACCTCTATCTGCTCCTCGGATATTTTACCCTGCAGGGATGCAATTTCATCGGACAGCATCTTGCAGTAGAGATCATAGCCGATATTGGTCATATGCCCACTCTGCTCCGAGCCGATAACATTGCCTGCACCTCTTATTTCAAGATCCTTCATTGCTATTCTGAAGCCGGAGCCGAGATCGGTAAAATCCTTTATCGCCTTAAGCCTTTTTGATGCAACATCGCTGAGAACCTTATCCTCACGGTACATAAGGTATGCATATGCAATGCGTGTGGATCTGCCTATTCTGCCCCTTATCTGATACAGCTGTGAAAGACCGAGCTTGTCGGCATCGTATACAAACAGTGTGTTTGCATTCGGCACATCTATACCGCTTTCTATTATTGTTGAGCACAGCAGAATATCGTATTCGTGGTTAAAATAGCTCATCATTACCTTTTCGAGCTGGGATTCCGACATTTGCCCGTGAGCAACGGCAATGCGAGCCTCAGGCACGAGTGCCGAGAGCTTAAGCTGAAATTTGTCTATGTTCTGCACATTGTTGTAAAGGAAAAACACCTGTCCGTCCCTGTCGAGCTCACGGAGAATTGCTCCGCGGACTATATCGTCATTATCCTCAATTACATAGGTCTGTATCGGATAGCGATCCTTTGGGGGCGTTTCTATTATGCTAATATCCCTTATACCTACAAGTGACATGTGGAGGGTCCTGGGTATGGGCGTTGCAGACAGTGTCAAAACGTCAACGCTTTTTTTGAGATCCTTTATTTTTTCCTTGTGGTTTACACCAAAACGCTGTTCCTCGTCAATGATAAGTAAGCCCAGATCCTTGAATACAACATCCTTGCTCAGTATTCTGTGAGTGCCTATTATCATGTCAAGCTCACCGGACTCAAGTGCCTGTAGGGACTTTTTTTGCTCTGCAGGTGAACGAAATCTTGATACCACATCAACACGTACGGGGAAATGTTCGTACCTTTCCTTAAAGGTCTGGTAGTGCTGTTGAGCAAGTATTGTTGTAGGTGCAAGCAATGCAACCTGCTTGCCGTCCATCATTGCCTTGAATGCCGCTCTGACTGCAACCTCGGTTTTGCCGAATCCCACATCGCCGCACAAAAGGCGATCCATTATCTTGTAGTCCTCCATGTCACGCTTTATATCGTTGATCGCCTTCAGCTGATCCTCTGTTTCCTCAAACATAAAGCTGTCCTCAAGCTCTCTTTGCCATACGGTATCGGGTGAGAACTTGAAGCCCTTGTACACTTCACGCCTTGCGTATAACTCAACAAGGTTATATGCAAGCTTTTTTATTGATGAGCTTGCCTTAGCCTTTGCATTGCCCCATTCACGTCCGCCGAGGTGAGAGAGCGAGGGCGCGGCATCGCTTCCCGTGGAAATGTAAGGCTGAATGTAATCAAGCCTGTCAACGGGTACATATATGGTGTCTCCGCCTGCGTATTCAAGACAAAGATAGTCCTGCTTTTTGCCGCTTATATCGTTTGATCTTATGCCTGTGAATTTAGCTATACCGTGCGTTTCGTGAACGACGTACGAACCTATCGTGAGCTCTGTGAACGATTTTATAGGCTTTGCATTTGATTGATGCTTTGAATGAGATGATTTTTTTGATGATCCGAATATCTCATTATCGCCTATGAATATCTTATCCGAAAGAATACAGCCCCTTGACAAGTGGTTTTTCACTATGAACAGCGGAGAGGATGTATTATTATCGTGTGCCTTGTCAATGTATGTATACGATTCCGCTAATTGAGATATCACAACGGGCGAAATGCCGTTATCGTTAAAATACTGCTTCAATAAAACGGCACGCTTTTCGTTTCCTGTAAACATGAATATATCGCACGGATATTTTCTGTATTTTTTTATATCATCAAGCAATTCATCAAAATTGCCTGCGTAAGTCAGCGTTGGTGATGCTTCGATTGTGCCAAGCTCTCTTGGCGTGATATACTTGTAAGCGGAAAGAAATTCTTTGATACCTATCCACGGGTGAGAGCTTATCGCTTTTAATAATGTCTCTGCATCGGTAACGATATTCAGCTGCTTTGGCAATACCTCTCCGTTTTCGAGCATATTTGCAAAGCGTTGGTTGCATCCCGTCAAAAACAGCTCATAGTCCGCAAACAAGCTGTCGGGCTCTATGAGAACAAATCTGCAATCTGTGCAATAATCGGACAATATCGTGCGTTTGTCATATATATAC
>CAYOGO010000180.1:0-3274 GCA_964403405.1 uncultured Lachnospiraceae bacterium
ACACTATGCCTATGGTGAGGTTCAATCTGTTTGTATTTGAATTGAATAGCTTCTCAAGCTGTGTCAATACCACACCCATTATTGCACCGAGACCAAGTGAGCACACGATTTCTATTATGGGATTTACTATAATTGAGACCATATCCACGGATCCCGAAAGCAATGTCTTTGCAATGCCGAATGATACCGCAAATACCACCAGACCGACAGCATCATCAAGTGCAACTATCGGCAAAAGCAGCTTTGTCAGCGGTCCGTCCGCCTTGTACTGCTTAACCACCATGAGTGTTGCTGCAGGTGCGGTTGCAGTTGCAATGGCACCGAGGATTATCGCCTGCGGTACCGATATTTTACCCGGCATTATAAATGTCAACGCAACAAGGGACAGATCAACAAGCAATGTCGCAGCCAACGCCTGCAAAATACCTATGACAAGTGCCTGCTTACCTGTTTTTTGCAGGTCGCTGAGCCTAAACTCATTACCTATCGAAAAGGCAATAAAACCAAGTGCAACATCGGATATAAGCGACAGATTGCTTACAGCCTGTGCCGATGTAAAGCCAAAGCCGTCTATATGTAAGGCGCCTATACAATACGGTCCTATAAGTACACCTGCAATAAGGTATGCCGTAACGGACGGCAAATGGATTTTCTTAAAAATTCTCGTCATCAAAAGTCCTGCCAAAAGGGCAACGGACACGGATAACAATGTACCCATAAATATATCAACTTCCTTTTATTTGTAATTGCCGCACATTTATGCGGTATGGATAATTTTTGCGGTTTTCAGCGAGCATAATACAGCATCAACGATGCATTTGTCTTATCCCTCACTCAAAACCAACAGCCCATATTATAGCACAAAAGACGGGTATTGTCAATCCAAAAAAGAATATGTTTTTTCTGTATAATTAGAGATTATTACAATTAAAAAGCCCGGATGACATGCACCCGGACAAATGATCATTTTATTTTGATCCACCTGATAAGAGGATCAGCCAAACAAGTCGCCGAAAAAGCCGTTTTCAGAGAAAGGACCGTAATCCTTATAGCCCTCAGGAGGTGTTATTTCCACAGGCTCACCGGGATTATTGTATGTAACGGATGCCTTAACGCTCGATGTTGTCTTAACGGATTCAACATCAGCCGTCATAGAATATGATATTTCATAAACAGAAACATATCCATCCTTAACAGTGATCTTTACAGTAGCATCATTTATGCTTATGTACTGCATAATATCATCGATAACGCCTTCTGCCATATCGTACTCATCATCTTCTCCCGTTGAGGAATCATCAGCAGAATCCAATACGAGATCCCTGAATATTTCCTTAAAGCGTGCATCATCTATTGTGAGTGATGCGGACTGACTGCCGTCTTCATTCTTCACAAGCTCAATGCTTTCAAGCAGATCATCGGGAATATCCTTGATTATGTTATTCACATAGCCGATACAATCATATTCACCGTCAGATTCGGCTATTTTTTGCTTATACTTCAAGCCGTTTTCTGAAACATAGAGCATATCCTCCTCTTGGTATACGCTCGTCTTCAATTCCATGCTGCCCATAGGTAAAGTCATGTCTACATATACGGTAGGCGCCTGTGATTTGATGTTCTTTGCCTTCATGTTGACCGGCACCGGGATCGTAATTGAAAATCCCATGTCCATTGATATCTCGAGAAACAATGTAGCATCGATGTCCTCAAGTGCTTCTGTTTTTTTGATTGCGTCGCCAATAGTCTTTGCGGTCGACAAAGTGCAACCCGACGTTGCAAGGACGGCAAACAGCATACATACTGCCAATAATACGGAAAGTACCTTTTTCATCACTTTCTCTCCTTGTCGTTCAGACAGAACATGTTTATGTTTTGTCGATAATTCCGTGAAAACAGCATAAACTATATGTAAATTCACGATTTTATTTTAACATATATCTTTTTGTTTGTCAACATATAAATTCTAACACTTGTGTCTTTTTTGTAAACATTTTTAACTTTTTAAACATATGCTTGACTTTAACTTTGCTTTGTTGTATACTTAACATAATGGGATATTATGGTCCTTACCAGAATAAAAGGAGAAACAAATATGGCTTGCAGAAAAAAAACAGCAAAAGAAATCATAATAGAAGGAATGAAATGTCAGCACTGTGCCAAGGCAGTTGAAGCAGCACTCAAGTGTATAAAGGATGTTAAGTCCGTTGAGATAGACCTCGAAGAAAAAAAAGCAAAGGTGCTTGTTTTTGAAGGTACCGATGATGCCATATTGAGCGCAGCTGTTGCCGACGCAGGCTTTGAGGTCGTTGAAATAAAGTAAAATGAGTAAAAATATTTGTGTTTATTCGTCTTCAAGTGATAAGCTTGAAGAAAAATATTACATTCTTGCCGAAGCACTCGGCAAAAGGATCGCACAACGCGGTGATGTGCTTGTTTTCGGTGCAGGTGCCAGAGGACTTATGGGTGCCACCGCAAGAGGTGCAAAAAACTGTGGCGGCAAAATAATAGGCGTGATACCGGAAGCACTGAATATCAAGGGTATACTGTATGAGGAATGTGATGAGCTCATCGTAACGCCCGAAATGCGTTCAAGAAAAAAAGCACTCGACGATAATTCCGATGTTCTTGTTGCACTGCCCGGCGGATTCGGTACCCTGGAGGAGGTCATTGAGGTAATAACCTCAAAGCAGCTCGGTTATCACACAAAGCCCATCATTTTATTTAATGCGTTCGGTTTTTACGACAATCTCCTGAAGCAGTTTGAGACCTATACCGAACAGCATTTTGCAAGCAATGATTATATGAGCTTGTTTCTTGTGACGGACTGCATAGATACAATGTTTGACTATATTGATAATTATAAGCACATTCAAAGGTCAGTGCAGGATAAATATAAATGAAGAACGGTATAAACATAAACGACAGACTCACTGCGACTCTGTCATTTGTTGAAAAGTGAACGTGCATTGCCGATATAGGCTCCGATCATGGTTACAGCAGCATATATATGATAAAAAACGGTATTGCTCAAAACGTCATAGCAACGGATATAAGTGTTCCCTCTCTTGCAAAAACGGAAAAGCTCGTTCTTGACCACGGTCTCACGGACCGTATATCATGCAGAGTGGGTGACGGACTCAAGGTAATAAAGCCGGGTGAAGCAGATGCAGTGCTGATAGCCGGTATGGGTGCTGAGCTTATTTCGGAAATAATATCAAGCTCCGCAGATGTCGCAAGGTTGCTCAAGTTTATGGTGCTTCAGCCCATGAAC
>CAYOGO010000181.1:0-3270 GCA_964403405.1 uncultured Lachnospiraceae bacterium
ACGCTCTCCCCGTATGCATGCCTGAGCTCCGAAAGCAGAGGACGTCCGATAAGGATAGAGCCCTGTGAAGTGAGAACCGAATTTCAAAGAGACAGGGACAGGATAATACATTGCAAATCGTTCAGACGGCTGAAGCACAAAACACAGGTTTTTATGGCACCTGAGGACGATCATTACAGAACGAGGCTGACGCATACTCTTGAGGTGGCACAGATAGCAAGGACAATTGCAAGAAGCCTTAGGCTGAATGAGGATCTTACAGAGGCAATAGCCTTGGGTCATGATCTAGGTCATACTCCGTTTGGACACGCCTGTGAGAGAGAATTGAATAAGCTCATGACATCCGGCTTCAAGCATAATATTCACAGTCTTAGAGTTGTGGATGTCCTTGAAAAAGATTACACTGGGTTGAACCTTACATTTGAGGTACGCAACGGCATTGCATGCCACACGGGGGATGAAATGCCTGTAACATTGGAGGGGCAAATAATTCGCCTGAGTGACAGAATAGCGTACATAAATCACGATATTGACGATGCAATACGTGCAAAAATGCTGAATGAGGATGATCTTCCAAAGCACTGCACCGAAGTATTGGGTAAGACTCACGGCGAAAGAATAAACAACATGATACTTGATGTTGTAAACAGCAGTCATGATTATGCTTCGATCAGAATGAGTGATACCGTCGGTGCCGCAACGAATGAATTACGTGGTTTTTTGTTCAAAAATGTGTATACGGACACTGTTGCACAGCAGGAGAACGGTAAAGCATGTGAGATAGTCAAAATGATGTTTGAGTATTTCACTCATAACAAGGGAAGATTACCCGATGAGTATAGGGAGCACATAGATCTTTACGGAATTGAACAGATAGTGTGTGATTACATTGCCGGAATGACGGATCTGTATGCGATAAAGCTTTTTAATGAGATATTTGTTCCCAAGGTCTGGACAGGGACAAACTTATAAAAATGAAAGGAAGATACAATGGCACAAGACAGTTTTGCGCAGTGGCTCGCGGAGCTTAAGGACAAAAATGACATTGTTTCTGTCGTATCGTCATATGTGCCTCTGACAAGAAAAGGTAGGCACCATTGGGGCTGTTGTCCGTTTCACAATGAAAAGACTCCTTCCTTCAGCGTAAATGAGGAATTACAGATATACAAATGCTTCGGCTGCGGTGCGGCAGGTGATGTTATAAAATTCGTTCAGGAAAGAGAAAGGACGGATTTTAACGGTGCAGTAAGAATACTTGCAGACAGAGTGGGAATGGAGATCCCCACATTTGGTAAAGCCGATACTCAAGCCGACAAAAAACGTAATGAGCTGTTGGCAATAATGAAGGCTGCACAGGAATATTTTGTAAATAGTCTTAGATCGCCAAATGCAAAAGCGGCAAATGATTATATCGCAAAGAGGGGATTGAGTAAGAGAATTGTGGAAGGCTTTGGATTGGGGTTCGCTCCGCCCGGCTGGGAAAACTTAAAGACCTATCTGTTGGGGCTTGGCTTTAAGCTTGAATCGATCAAAGAAACGGGTCTTTTGACTGAAAACAGTAAGGATAAATGCTATGATAAATTCCGCAACCGCATAATGTATCCGATAGCGGATGAAAAGGGCAATATAATATCGTTTGGCGGCAGAACAATCGATCCTGAGGATCAACCGAAATATATGAATTGCCCCCAGACATTGCTTTACAATAAGTCAAACACTCTTTACGGTCTCAATATTGCAAAAAATCATGCAAGGGGCATGGGCTCGCTGATAATTGTAGAGGGGTACATGGATGTTATATCGATGCATGAGTTTGGCTATAATACTGCTGTGGCATCATGCGGTACATCATTGACACAGCAACAGGCAAGAAGGATCAAGCGCTATGTTGATAAGGTCTACATTGGCTATGACGGCGACGGTGCCGGGCAAAAGGCGACGATAAGAGGTCTGGATATTCTTCAAAGCACGGGTCTTGAGGTTCTTGTGCTATCATTCCCGGATGGTTGTGATCCTGATGACACACTGAGAAAATATGGCAAGGATTATTTTGACGACATAATCAAAAACGCAAAAAAGCTTGAAGAATTTAAGATAGAAAAGATATTTGCGTCGTCGGATCTCTCCACAAATGAGGGCAAGGTAAGTGCTGCAAGGTCTGCAATGGAGATAGTATCAAAGGTAGAGCTTGATATTGAGCGTGAAAAGTACATAGACTATATTGCACAGAAGACAGGTTATTCGCAAAGAGCCGTACAGAGTGACGTAAACAGAATGAGCGGCAAAAAAGCAAGCACTGATGTGATGAGACCGGCTCCTATGCGGCAAGGCATACAGACAGTGCGAACGCCGCAAAAAAACGGCAATGCACCTAAGAACAAGGATCTTGTGGCGGAAGCAAAACTAGTTTGCCTCATGATGAGGGACGGCGATACTGCAAGAGAAGTGCTTGATATCGTAAACGGCACATGCTTTTCCGATGAAACGTGCAAAAGCATAATAAACGCCATACGGTCAGTGATAGAGAATGGTCTCCCGTTTGATGCAGGTAATGTGATGCAGAATCTGCAGGGAGATGAAAAGCTTGTATCTGATGCGTACAGCCTGCTTATGAGCGATATAACAACGTATGACTTAAAGAGCGAGGCTTTGGCTTACGCAAGAAAGGTCAGGGCACAGTATTACACACGCAGGTCCGACGAGATGATGGCTCAGGCAAATCAAATGATAACGCAGGGCAAAATAACGGATGCTGAGTGTCAGAGGCTTATATCAGAAGTGAAGCGTTACAGAACACTTGCAAAAGACGAATTATCAAAATTATAAATAAAAAAGAATAACAAATGAAAGGTTCGGCATGGGTTTTGCCGAAGAGGAACGACTGTATGAATTACGAGAATGACGACATCATGTTGGATGACGAAATGCTTGATGATGATAGCATGCTTGAGATCGATGAATATGAAGATTACAGTAAATATGCAGATCTTGAAATAGAGGGAGGCGAAGGCATCGCTCCTTCCAAGGATGAAAAGTGCAAGGAGCTCATAGAGCGTGGACAGGAAAAGGGATTTCTTACATATTCTGAGATAATAGATGCGTTTGACAATGTTGAAATCGAGCCTGATGAGATCGAGGATTTTCTTGAAAGCTTAAAGATACTCAATATAACGATAGATGAGGATCTCGATGAGAAGAAAATAGATGACAATTTTATTGAGCTTCCCGACAGCGTTCGTATTGACGATCCCGTAAGAATGTATCTTAAAG
>CAYOGO010000182.1:0-3266 GCA_964403405.1 uncultured Lachnospiraceae bacterium
AAAGGAAGATATTGTTGGGAAGAAAAAAGAAACGTATAAAGGTAACACCGTTGGGAGGCGTCGGCGAGATAGGCAGAAATATGACTGCTATCGAGTTCAATGACGACATAATAATAATCGATTGCGGTATGTCCTTTCCTGAGGATTACATGCTCGGTATAGATGCGGTTATACCTGATTTTTCATTTTTGGAATTAAACAGAGAGAAGATCCGCGGTTTGTTTTTGACACACGGACATGACGATCACATCGGTTCAATTCCTTATTTTTTAAGAAAATTTAAGGAGGTACCTGTTTATGGCACGGGGCTGACGCTTGGTCTTGTGGGTAACAAGCTTATGAATTTTGATGATCTTGCAGATGCTGATCTTCGCAGAATATCTGCAGGCGATACCATTGAGGTAGGCTGCTTTAAGGTGCAGGCGATAAAGGTAAATCACAGCGTTGCAGACAGTGTTGCATTTGCCGTTCGTACTCAAATGGGTACACTTGTGTTCACGGGCGACTTTAAGGTGGATTTTACACCTGTTGATGATGAAATGATCGACCTTGGAACATTTGCTGCACTTGGAAATGAGGGCGTGCTTGCACTCTTTATGGAGAGCACGAATGTAGAACGTGAAGGCTACACAATGTCTGAAAAGACAGTCGGCAAGACGTTTGAAAACGTATTTTCACATGCCGAGGGCAGAATAATAGTTACGACCTTTGCATCAAATATACACAGAATACAGCAGATAATAGATGCTTCCATAAAAAACAAGCGTAAGGTGTGCATTCTGGGATTTTCCATGATGAATGCCGCAAAGGTGGCAAGGGAGCTGGGCTATTTGCATTGCCCGGATGAATACCTGCTGGAGCTTGATCAGGTAAACAAGCAGCTGCCTAATGAGGTAACAATAATCACGACGGGTAGCCAGGGTGAGCCCATGGCGGCACTTTCGAGAATGGCAACATCGGATTACAAGAATTTCAATATTATGGCAGGGGACACAGTCGTAATATCCGCAACACCCGTACCCGGCAATGAAAAAATGGTGTCCGGCGTAATAAACAAGCTCTTTGAAAAGGGTGCGATAGTTGTTTACAGTGCATTGGAGGATGTTCACGTTTCGGGTCATGCATGCAGGGAGGAGCTTAAGCTCATGTACTCACTTGTAAAGCCGAAATTCTTTGTACCGGTGCATGGTGAGCCACGTCATTTGACGCTCAGTTCACGAATGATACAGGAGCTTGGTCATGATGAGAATGATATTCTCTTGCCCGTGCTCGGAAAATCCATTTGGATAGATCAGTCCTCCATACAGTATGGTGAGGATGTTCATGCGGGAATTACACTTGTTGACGGTCTTGGCGTAGGCGATGTAGGCAATATCGTTCTTAAGGACAGACAGGTGCTTTCGGAGGAGGGTCTTGTAATAACAATGGTTACATTGGACGAAAACAGAAATATAATCTGTGGTCCGGAGGTGCTTTCGAGAGGCTTTATATATATGAAGGAGTCTGAGGAACTTATATTGCAGATGAAGGATATCGTTGTAAATACCATATGCACAACGGACAAAAATGTTGATCTTGTGACTGTTAAGAACACAATAAGAGAGAGAATAAAGAATTTTATTTATCAGAAAACACAACGCAGACCGATGATAATGCCTGTTATTATGGTTGCGGACAATGAAAACTCGCAGAACAGCTTCAGTATTGATGATTTTATGCGTGACTGATGAAATTTTCAGCATGATTGAATAATAAAAAACCGATATTGACAGAATTGAAATACTGTTTATATCGGTTTTTGCTGTAATGCGATATTATTTTTTCTCTATTCTAAACATTTTCATTTGTCCGGGGTAGAGTGTAAATCTTTGTCCGTCCTGACCGAAATCACGTTTTTCGAGACTGCCGTTAAGTAAAAGCTCAGTGATCGAGCATTTTTCCTTTTCGTATACTACCTCAATGGAGTTGTTCTGATACATCTCCGCATTTACAAGACAGAGGTATTCATTGTTGTCGTCATCCGTAAAGAAGCTTACAACAGTGTTTTCAAATGTTTTTATCTGCTTGATGTAATCATGGGAATAACAGTTGAACATGGGCCAATCGCCTCTTTGAAGACCTGTTATAAATACTTTTTTTCTGTGGAGACCTGCCAACAATTCTCCAAATTGATCGTTAAAGCGCCTTTGACAACGTCTGAGCATGTCATATTGAGGTGTCTTGCATCCGTATTCATCAATGGGTGAGCCGTAGTATTCGGGGGCAATCTTTTTGTCATACAGCCTGAACCATATTATACCCTTGCAGCCGAGAGCGGCGGAAACAGTTATCTGCCAAAGCAGCTGATATTCGGAGGGAAGCTTGTATGCGTAATGTGCAGAGGTGAGGCATGTTGCCCAAAGATCCACACCGGCGTATTCACCTGCATCAAGCTGTGCCTTTGCACCTATGTAATAATTGGTCACACCACCGTCGTTTATCGTTTGTGTGTATGTATCAAAGCAGAACATATCACAGCCGGAGCGTTCTGAAAGCTCCTTTAAGTATTCGCCGTATGTTTTGCTCGGGAATAAGGTACGCTTGAATTCATATGTACTGCCTGCTAAATTGAGATACGGGGTCAATTCGGGAGCGACTCTCTTTTGCATATTCATTACGCTTATGCAATAATCCATAGAAGTGGGAGTTGTCGGCTCGTCGCCTATAAAGAAGCCGTAAAGAGCAGGGTGACCCTTGAATACCTCGTATACCTTGCGGAAGCGTTCTTCGGAGGTGCCCACACCGCCTACATTAAGTATAAGCTGAATACCCTTGTCCCTTGCTTTGTCAAGGTATGGGATAAGCTTAGTCAAATCGTCATCGTAATTAATAGAAGGTGCCATCGTAACGGTAAAGCCGAGATCTGCCCAGACATCAACCTCATCCGGAGTAAATTCGTCCACTGTGCCGTAGACCCATGCACCTAAGGGGAATTTTTTTGCCATTTTTTTTGTCCTCTCATACAAAATTCTTGATGTGTATATACGGTCATATTACATGCGCGTACAGGTCAAGTTTATCATAAATGCTCCCGTTTGTCAATATATTTTGACGAGATTTATACCTTGATAATTCAGCTTGACAATATAAATATTTTGTGCTATCATACATTAAGTATTTTCGGGAGGGCGATATGGCACATCCAATTAAACATTTTTGTACTATCACAAGGCACCGTCATAAGGTCATCCTGCACTGCTTTAAGACGGGAATAGGGCTTCAGGGAC
>CAYOGO010000183.1:0-3262 GCA_964403405.1 uncultured Lachnospiraceae bacterium
TATAAGGTACCTCCAATAAATATAATACGCCTCGTACACAGTAGCCGATGGAGTCTTCAAACAACCGAGCACGGGCAACATAACTATTATACCATAAATGCTATTTTTTGTAAAGCGATTTTTGCATAAAATAAGCCGAATTCACGACAAATTCCCGTTATTATGCTCACATTTCCTCGTCCTTGCTCATTGCTTGCGCCTCATCTGCATCCTTGTCCCTGAGCATTTCGTAACACACCTTTTCGTACATAACATATGCCTGACAATAGCAGACAAATGGCTTAAGCATTATCAACGAGAGTATCACATCTCCTACCAGCACAAGCAAAAAAGCATTAGCTCCACCCAAAAGCAGTGCAACTATCGGTGCAAGCACTGCCACGCCCTCAAATACATGCACCTCGGGAAAACACAGTTTCAGCTGCTCAAGATTCATTTTAACATCGCGGTTCTGACCATCGGTAAGATGTGGAAAATAAAAAAACGTTGCCATTGTGCTTGCAATGCTCCATATCGCCCTTATTGCATACCATGCATGCAATATTTTGTAGTCAAACAGTATTGATTTCAGTGGGGTCCTATCATATACCCGTCCCTTTTGCGGAATACCGTTTGTATTGTATTCATACAGGCATGTCTTCAGATACTTATGATATTCTTTTATCACAGCATAGGCTATCGGCAAGCCGAAAATAGTTATTGACAGCAAAAAAGCCGCAAATATATATTCCGCATCAGGTCTCAATGACCTGTTTTTTGTTGCTCTATATGCTCTTTTTCTCAATTCGGAATAATCCAGCATAAAACCTCCGCTTTTTTACATATAATGTCTCATTGACCGTATTTTTGTGACAAAAGCGGAAATTCGTGGATAATTTCCGCCTTAACTTTGTTTTATATCAATTTGCAGATACTCTCAAAGGTATCCTTCATGACCTTATCCGCATTGAGCTTGCTCATGTAAATTATGTCGTGTCTGCCGTCATCAAACGCCCACACGCCGTCACCTCTTAGCCTCGGTGCCATTATAACGGACAACTCATATGAATTTGCGTCATGCATAACGCCGGGACCTGCAACATCCCAAAAATGATGCTTCCAATCATGCTCGCCGGGATATGCAAGTTCTGGCAGATCATCACGGAAAAATTTTGCCTGTACGGAATTGCCCTTTACAATTCCGTCAAGGAACGGTTGATCACCAATGAGTGTCTGTGTTCCAAAACCCTCCGGACCCATTGCAGGCAGCAATACGAGGCTTACGCCGCAATTAATGAGGTACCTTGCGGCAACGGCGTCCTGATCAACATTAAATTCACCTGCGGGGCCGTCATTGTTTATGCAATTGCATGCGACCCATACAACGCATATATTATCCTTTATGCTCGGGTCTGCCATGATCGCACATGATACGTTCGTCGCAGCACCCGTTGCAACGATATATATCAATTCATCGGACTCATGCGCAGTTTTTATGATGTTTTGCACAGCGGGGCTATCCACCCATGTATTCTCGGGTATCTGCGTAAGAGGCGTATCACAGCCTACGTATGCCGTCACATCGTTTTCCCTGCCGATCAGCTTAAGCACCTTTATTATCTCATCATAGCTGCGTTGCATACCGTCAGCAAATCCGTTGCATCTGTAATTATTAAATAGTGTGGCATTTACCGAAAGCAGATCGATCCTATCACTGCCTGCTGCAAATGCAATAGCATACTGATCATCTATATCATTGTATGCATCGCAATCCATTATTACCTTTTTTGTACGCTCTGATCTGAGATCCTTGAGTATTTCTTCAAGTGTCATATCTATATCCCTCACTTGTAATTATAATACGTATCGACTCACCCTTTTTCAGCTCAATGTCAAACATCTCACCTCTTGAGCTGTCCAATGTTAGTACCGTGTCCCTGTAAGCTTCGAGCTTGACCTCTCGCATATCGGAAATATTCTTCACTGTTACGATAACTCCGTTTGAGGAACGCAGTTTGAACGAATAATCATTCCAGCTCCTCGGTACGGCAGGGCAAACGACTACCTTATCATCGATGTCCTGTAAAAGCATTTCCTGCAATGCATCCGCCGCACACATGTTTCCCTCAAGTGTAAACGGTCTGTAGGTCCAGTTGCAATTAAGCTTATTCTTGTAGTCTCCGTTGCAATGGAATCCGTTTGGCAGACAGTAATAGTTCCAGAACGTGTCAAGTGCCTCGCGTGCCTTTTCCCCGTTACGCTGTACAGCATAGAGCTCTGCTCTCCACGGGAATGAATATCCCACATAGTAATAATGACCTAATCTTGCATTATCCTCAAGTGATGCATCAATTATCCTTTTATGCTCGGGTGTGTCATAGCGTATGAGTTTTAACGGATGAATTGCCATCATGTGAGAAAAATGTCTGTGTGATTCAAGTAATCTCTCATCCCTTGCAAGCATTATCGTACCGTCAGTATCCGTCGGTATCTCATCAAATTCCGACAATACCTCATTCCATTTCCTGCAGTCCTCACTATACCCCAATATTTCAGCAAAATGTGCAAGATCCCCAAACAATCTCCTCATAAGCGACAGATCGTAAGTGCTGTTTGGCGTCAGATATGCTTCTTTATTGTCATCGTGTATTTCCGGAGATGATGATATAGGCAACACAAGCTTACCTTCATTATTTTTATTCAAAAGGCACAGCAAAAATCTGCCGTACTCCTTTGCAAACGGATATGCCTTGTGCTTGAGATACTCAATATCGTGCGTATAATCATAATAGTCCGCCAGACCCCTGCACAGCCATGCACAATTCACGGGCGAAAACGAATACATAGGCCATCCGCCCAATGCATTACCGTCTATATCCATGCATCCCGGGATGCACAAGCCCTCATCCACAGCATAGAAATTCTTAGCAAAATTTCTTGCTATATCCTCAAGAGAAAGAATATACTCAATGTATGATTCCCCCTCTTCGATATGATTTGCCTTCAAATAGCTGTAATAGCTCAGTTCTGTATTGAGATCGTGGTGGTAATCGCCCTTCCATGGTGGGATCTGACCGTCGTCAGCCGTCCATACGCCCTGCAATGGCATAGGGAAATAGCCCTTTCGTGAACATGAGCCAAGAAAATAATTTGAAAGATACCAATTTTTTTCAAAAAAGGGTTCATCATTAAGCTCTATGCAGCTCTCATTCCAATATTTTCCCCACCATTCCTTGTGCTCCTCAAATGTACTGCTGTATCCCTTTTGCAATGCCGCATCAAG
>CAYOGO010000184.1:0-3237 GCA_964403405.1 uncultured Lachnospiraceae bacterium
AATTTGCCAAAAGCTGCTTTGTGTCCTTAGGCAGGCAATATCCGCCGTAACCGAATGACGGATTGTTGTAAAAATCACCTATTCTCGGATCCAAGCACACACCCTGTATTATAGATCTTGTATCAAGGTCCTTCACCACCGCATAAGTATCCAGTTCATTGAAAAAAGCCACTCTCAACGCAAGATATGTATTTGCAAAAAGCTTTACCGCCTCCGCCTCTGTTGAATTCACGTAAAGCACATCTATATCATCCTTTATTGCGCCCTCAGCAAGCATTCCGGCAAATTTTCTTGCAACGGGCATGAGCGTCTCATCATCCTCATCAACACCTATTATTATTCTGCTTGGATATAAATTGTCAAAAAGTGCTTTGCCCTCACGCAAGAATTCCGGACTGAATATAATTTTTTCATAGCCAAGCTTTTTGCGAAGTCCCTGTGTAAAGCCAACCGGAACAGTCGATTTTATAACGATCACCGCATTGGGGTTTGTCTCAATTACCTGCTTTGCAACAGTTTCAACGGACGAGGTATCAAAAAAATTCTTTTCGTCCTCATAATTTGTCGGTGTCGATATAATTACAATATCTGAATTCTTATACGCCTCGATTGCGTCAACGGTTGCCACAAGATCAAGCTTCCTTGTACTCAGATATTCCTCTATCTCCTTATCCGCAATGGGCGATACCCTATTATTTATTAAATTTACCTTTTCTTCTATTATATCGACCGCCGTCACACTGTTATGCTGAGCCAACAAAACAGACATTGACAGACCAACATAACCCGTACCCACAACCGTTATTTTCATTTGATCATTCCTCATTTTTATTCATTTTTTCATAAAGATCAACGTATTCGTCGTATTTTTTATACATATCAAAATCAAGGGATCTGTTTCTGCATGCCTGTTGTGAATACATTTTCGTCTCACATACCCGGATTATCGTTGATCTCAACACATCGTAATCATCGCAGGACACAACACAGCCGCATGCTTCATCTAAACTTTCCGGGCTCCCTCCTGTATCAAATGTTATCACAGGAGTTCCGCATGCCAATGCCTCCATATTGACAGTTGGATAATTGTCCTCTCGGGTCGGGTTAACAAACACATCTGCCGCAGTATATATCTGTGCAAGCTCCGACTGATCATGCGTTCTTCTTATCGTTATTACATTTTGCGGTAAAAGCTTTTCTGTTAATTCATCAGTACCCACAAGCACCACTCTGTAATCTGAACCGAGATCCCCTGCCAGACGGACAAAAATATCCAATCCCTTGCGTTTACCCCAATCAAAGGCAACGCCCAATATTACTTTTTTATTCTCCAGAGCATGTTCCGACCTGAAATTGCTTTCTGTCGGCTTAAAAACGGACAGGTCAATGCCGTTATTTATGACCTTTACATCATATTCGCTCAAGTATGACTGTTTCACAAGCCTGCTGAGCCACTCGGACGGCGTGACGATGGTCATGCTTGGAGCATTTGTAAACCATCTTTTTTTCTTTTTATACATAAAACGGGAATTATCCGAAATGCTCCTTGGATATGACCTGTATGAAGGACAATCAAAACACCCTGTCTTCCATTTGTCGCATTTTGCCATTGTAAAATACGGACAATGCCCCGTAAACGACCAGCAATCATGCAATGTCCAAACAGTGTGGATATTGTGTTTTTTTATATAATTGAACAGCATCGGTATATTGATGTAATTTCCGTGCAGATTATGCAGGTGAATAACATCGGGATCAATCTGCTTCAAGCGTTGAATAAATAAGAGCGTCGGTATTACCGAAAAGCAACCGCAAAGACCCGTGATCTTAGCAAGCTTTACATGCAAATAAAAGGGCAGTCTGCCACCTATGAGCAAATCACCATTTTTATATTTCTTATAATTTGCACGACGTTTAACGTACGCGACCGTAACATCATGATCTCGCTTTTTTGCCGCATCCTTGATCATGAGCATTATTGAGCCCGTACTGCCCCAATTACATGAATTGATTTCAACTATCCTCATACCTTCTGCCAACCGTTTCTTATTATTTAACATTGTTAAACAGCTCTAACACCTTTTTTGTCTGTTTCACAGCAGATTTGTTTTCCTTTATAAACCCTTTTGCCAATTCAGCCCTTGTCTCGTACTCTTGATAATCTCCGTCCACCACTTTTTCTATTGCAGAGCGTATTCCCTGTGTGCTTTCGTCATCTATTATGTTTATATACTCATAATAGTCCTTCGGCATACTTTTTAATCTTGTATACAACACAGGCGTTCCCGAACGCATATATTCTATATTTTTTGATGGGAACGAATATTTTGTATATTCCTCCAAGGATGATCTTGGATTGACAAGCAACCACGCTTTCTTTTCTTCTTCTATTATACGCGCATTTGATACCGTGCCGTAATACTTTATACAATCATGCTTTTTGGCGATCTCCTCTATCTCCTGCACCATTTCGCCGTTTCCGAATAATTTCAGAACCACATCTTTGTGCTCAAGCTCTATGACCGCATTTATCAATCTCTCAATATTGTATTTTTTCATCAGAGAGCCTGCATACATGACAGTAAATTTTTCGTCTTTTTTATACTTGACATCAATATCATCATCCGCACACATGCCCTCAATGACTGTATACGGTTTTTTGCCTACATTGATAACATCCCGCATTTCTTCCGACAAAAGCACATATCCGTCAAATTTTGATATAAAAAATCTACCCATGCTGTCGGTCAATTTACCCATCATCGACATGTTTTTTCTGTCGGTAACACGATAACCCGGAACATCAGTCACGACCGCTATTCTCTTTATTCCGTGCAGACGGCAAAACAACATGCCTACTGCAACCTGCGTTATTCTGAGTGCATCAAACAGCATCAGCTTGTCATCGTCTGACGCTTTTGACCAGCTTTTCATTTCCTTATATGTACTTGACAAAAGCTTCAGGATCTTTTTTGCTCCGCTGCCGAAATATTTGAATTTAAAGTCAAGACCGTCTATATTGACATTGTAATTTTCAGATGCATATTTACTGCCGGCACCTACCGCCCTAACGATGCAGCCGTTTTTTATGAGACCTTCAATAAATGCATTATAAAAAACATTTCCGGCATTATCACTGTATTGCTTTAATTCATCATAATGTTCGTTAAAAACATCCGTCGGTATTATTTGCCCCGCATAATAAATGTGCATTTGTTAAACTCCCTGTTGAGAAAA
>CAYOGO010000185.1:0-3229 GCA_964403405.1 uncultured Lachnospiraceae bacterium
GCTTGGATACAAGACAGAATGTTTTCAGCGGCTGCCGTTCGGATACAATGATGGTGCTCTCAATTAATACGAAGTCAAATAAAATGACTCTCACTTCGTTCATGAGAGACCTTAAGGTAACTTATGTTAATTGCGGTAAGCATACGGGTAAGAGCGGCAAAATAAATGCGGCATATGCGTATAATGGTGTTGTTGGTGCAACAGCGACGGTAGAGAGCTATTTCAATATAAAAATAGATAATTTTGCCGTTGTAAATTTTGCCGGAATAAAGGAAATAATTGATATTCTCGGCGGAGTTGAGATAAAAATGTCCAGGGCGGAAACAAAGCAGGTTTTCCCGAAGAGTGATGAAAGATACGATGTTGCAGGTACATATCAGCTTAACCCATCACAGACCCTGACTTATATGAGAATACGTTACATTGATAACGACCGATACAGAACGCTTCGACAGGGAAAGGTGCTTCAGGCACTCATGGATAAGTTTTCGAATGCGTCGTGGACTGAGCTTTATAAGCTTCTTGTTGAATGCTCAAAGTATGTAAAGACGGATATGAGCCTTGATGTTATGGTTAAGGTCGCACAGTACATGTATTCAATGAAGGACGGTGGCTTAAATCATAATTCATATCCGAATTATAATCCGCCTGTGTACAAATGGGCTTCGGAGTCGGGTACTGCATGCGTTTATGAAACCAACAAGGAAGTGCAGATGGCTTGGTTCCGCAAGAGAATATACGGATGATTTTTGGCGGAAATTACGCTTTAATGTGTGATTTCCGCTCTTGTGTAAAAAGGAGAATTACTTGCAATAACGGGACGTTATTGCGGAAAGGAAAAATATTTGAACAGATTTATTACAAATACGGAATTTCAAAAGAAAGAGATGCTTGAGCTTCTCGGAATAAGCTCCTGTGATGAATTGTATGCGGATATTCAGGAAAAGCACAAAATAAAAGAGCCGTTCACATTGCCCGAGGCATTGAGTGAGTATGATCTTAAAAAGGTTATGCAGAACCTTGCAGGCAGAAATATTTCCGCAAGCGATGCGGTATGCTTTTTGGGCGGTGGTGTGTATGACCATTTTGTGCCGTCCATCGTTGCAAAGATAACAAATAATGTATGCATGCGTTTTAACGGCACAGGCGATATAACATCAAATAATAATGCTTTGAGTGTTATTTATGAATGCAGTGAGTATTTGAGCCGACTTTGCGGAATGGAAAATATAAGTCTTGCTTATTCCGGTGTCGGTGATGCCCTTTATGAGGCGTTGCTTGCGGCAAAAAATAAGACGGGCAAAAATAAGGTGGTCGTTTTGAGATCGGTGAATCCCGAATATAAAAAGGTGTTGAGCTTTGCATGTAATGCATATGGGCTTGAATTATGCGAGGCGGACTGCAGTGACGGCACAACATCAAAGGACGAGCTTTTGTCAAAGCTTGACGGCGAAACGGCACTCGTTATAGCTCAAAACCCCAATTATTTTGGGATTATAGAGAATATGGGCATGTATTCCGATGAGGCACATGCAAAAGGCAGCATGCTTGCGGCAATAGTTGATCCGGTATCACTTGCTTTGTTGAGCACACCGGGAGAATACGGCGCCGATCTTGCGATAGGTAATGCTCAGGTGCTGGGCGGAGCACTGTCATTCGGCTCGTCACACTTTGCGTTTCTTGCAAGCAGAGATGAAGATGCTTGTAACGGTCGCGTAATTATGAATAACGGAGAATTTGAGATAAAGGGCTGCAAAAAAAAGGCAGTAAGTCATTTTTCTGCAGTATTATCAACTGCTGTGTATCTTGCGTATATGGGTGACGGTATTGAAAGGGTCGCAAGAACATGCTATTCAAATGCGTACTATACATATGAAAAGCTTACGGCATCATCTGCGTTCAAGCCTGTGTTCAATAAGCCGTTCTTCCGTGAATTTGCGGTAAAAGCGACAAAAAAGAATGTCAACGACATAAACAATCGTATGCTTGATTACGGTATGATAGGCGGCGTGGCACTTAAAAGCGAATATCCGGAATACGGCAATTCATGGCTTGTTGCAGTAACGGAAAAGCGTTCGGCGGATGAGGTTGAATTGTTTGTAAAGGAGGCATCGAGGTCCATATGAGAAAGCTGATAACAGAAAAGGGTTCAATATCAAGATTCGGCTATACATTGCCTCAAACGGCGATAGATGAGTATTCGCCCGACAGTATTCCTCAAAATTTGTTGAGAAAAAGCAAATATACAGCACCTTCATTGAATGAGTATGACGTTGCGGAGCATTACAGAGATATTGCCGAGTGTGCAAACGTAAATTATATTGAGAGCGGATATGTACAGTCGATAATAGAGGACATGGCACTGTACGACGGATTTACGGGAATACATCCGTATCAGCTTGCAGATGCAGGTCAGGGTGCCTTTGAGCTTTTGCATACATTAAGACATATGTTTTGCGATATATTTGGTATGGATATGTTTGCTTTGGGTGCTGTAAATAAAAGAGAAACGATACTGTGCGTGCTTGCAATGGTAAAAGCATATTTTAAGTATAAGGAAGCTGACAGAAATACGGTCGTAATTGACAGCTCTGTCTGCAAAAGGATAATTGCATGTGCAATGGATGCGGGATATAATGTCGTTGTGGCAAATATAAAGAATGATGACCCGAAAAATTATCTCAATGACGATGTGCTTGCCGTAATAGCTTGCGAAGGTATGATGAAGTCGGATATTGCGGATATGATACATGATGCAGGTGCTGTTGCTGTGCTTGACGCCAAAAACATGAAGCAATTTATGGGGAAGACACGCCCCGGTGACATGGGATATGATATCATCTACTTCAATATGGGAGAGATGTTTACAATATCCGATATTAATTCAACAGACAGTGCTTTTGCAATAGGTGTAAGTGAAGAATTTGCGGATTTTGTACCTGCTCCGGTCGTTGAAATAGATGAGCTTGAACAGTATTATTTTGATTATAACAGACCGAAAACCGTGGGTAAGCCGAACGAATTTTACGGTAATTTCACATCATGGATAAAGGCATTGGGTTATATATTATCGCTTGGCTTTGATGGCTTTGTCAATGTATCGGAAACGGTTGCATTGAATACCGCTTATGCGGCAAAAACGCATAATTCGGATAAAACGGTCAATGAGTCCGTAGACTCATTGACCGTTTTATCCGAATTATGCGTTTTTGCCGCATAAGCGGTATTC
>CAYOGO010000186.1:0-3187 GCA_964403405.1 uncultured Lachnospiraceae bacterium
TGTGTTTTGATTTTGATGTTTATGGCTTTTGAGTCGGGAATGCGATATGTAGTGTTCCACGTATGACCGCGTTAAGGTCCTATGAGTGGCGAACTATCGCAAATTGAGTGGTACCACGGGAATATCTCGTCTCAAGACATGTCGGATCATGTTTTGAGACGTTTTTATATAAATTTTTGAAAAAATAATATTTCGGAGGCAAAAAATGGATAAGAGAATAGAAACAAAATGTGTACAGGGTGGTTACACTCCCGCAAACGGAGAGCCCAGACAGATACCGATAATACAAAGCACGACATTCAAGTATGCTACAAGTGAGGAAATGGGAAAACTTTTTGATCTTGAAGCCAGCGGATATTTTTATTCAAGATTACAGAATCCCACATGTGACACCGTTGCCGCAAAAATAGCACAAATGGAGGGCGGCTCTGCTGCAATGCTCACTTCATCGGGTCAAGCGGCAAATTTTTATGCGATATTCAATATTGCAACTTGCGGAGACCACGTTGTCGCATCATCAACTATATACGGCGGAACCTATAATCTTTTTGCGGTAACAATGAAAAAGATGGGAATTGAATTTACTTTCGTTTCTCCCGATTGCACGAAAGAGGAATTGAATGCGGCTTTCCGCCCCAATACAAAGGCAGTATTTGGTGAGACGATAGCAAACCCTGCACTCACGGTGCTCGATATAGAAAAATTTGCAAAGGCGGCACATGATCACGGCGTTCCGCTCATTGTTGACAACACATTCGCAACGCCTATCAACTGCAGACCTTTTGAATGGGGTGCGGATATAGTAACACATTCCACAACAAAATATATGGACGGTCACGGTGCTGCAGTAGGCGGATGCATTGTTGATTCGGGTAAATTTGATTGGATGGCTCATGCGGACAAATTCTCCGGACTTTGCACGCCCGATGACAGCTATCACGGCATAACATATTGCGAAAAATTCGGAATAGAGGGTGCATATATTACAAAAGCAACAGCACAGCTTATGAGAGATTTTGGGTCAGTTCAGTCACCTCAAAATGCATTTATTCTCAATCTCGGACTTGAAAGCCTGCATGTAAGAATGGAGCGTCACTGCTCAAACGCACTTGCCGTTGCAAAATTCCTTGAACAGCACGACAAGATCTCTTGGGTGGAGTACCCGGGACTTGAGTCAAGCAAATATTATACGCTTGCTCAAAAGTATATGCCCAACGGCACATGCGGTGTGGTAAGCTTTGGCTTTAAGGGCGGAAGAAAGGCAGCGGAGCAGTTTATGAAGTCACTCAAGGTTGCGGCAATCGAAACCCATGTTGCGGATGCACGTACATGCTGTCTGCATCCTGCAAGTGCAACGCACAGACAAATGAATGATGAGGAGCTCATTGCGGCAGGAATCACAAATGACCTTGTAAGGTACTCATGCGGTATCGAAAACGTACAGGATCTTATTGAGGATATTGCTCAGGCTCTTGATACTATCTGATGAAAGGAAATAATATATGCCTATAAAGATACCGAACGGTCTGCCGGCAACTAAAACATTGAATGATGAAAATATTTTCGTTATGTCGGAGACACGTGCCGGAATGCAGGATATCAGACCTCTTAAGATATTGTTGCTTAATCTGATGCCTACAAAGATCGATACCGAAACACAGCTTTCACGCTTGCTTGGCAATACGCCGTTGCAGGTGGAACTGACTTTGATACATACAACTTCGCATCAATCAAAGAATACATCGCAGGAGCACCTGCTTGCATTTTACAAGACCTTTGATGATGTAAAGAACGAAAAATTTGATGGCATGATAATAACCGGAGCACCTGTTGAACACCTTGAGTTTGAGGAGGTGGAATATTGGGATGAGCTCTGCAAAATAATGGAGTGGACAAAAACAAATGTTCATTCCACATTCCACATATGCTGGGGCGCACAAGCTGGACTGTATTATCATTTCGGAATAAAAAAATATCCGTTGGACAAAAAAATGTTCGGAATCTTTCCTCACACGGCGGATTACAAGCGCTCAATACTTTTGAGAGGTTTTGACGACACGTTTATGGTGCCGCACTCACGTCATACAACCGTATTGCGTGAAGATATTGAAAAGGTGCCTGAAATAAAGATACTTGCCTCATCCGAGGAGGCAGGCGTATACGCAATGGCGACCGAGAACGGAAAACAGATATTTATAACAGGGCATTCGGAGTATGATGCACAAACTCTCAATAAGGAGTACGTCAGAGACGTCAATGCAGGTAAGCCGATCGAGATACCTAAGAATTACTTTCCGAACGACGATCCGTCACGTGAACCCATGGTGACATGGCGTGGACATGCAAACCTTTTGTACTCAAATTGGCTCAATTATTTTGTCTACCAGACAACACCGTACGACATAAGCACCATAAATAAGTGAAATCTTGTTATATTTTTGTATATTTGCTTAAAATATGTGTTTTTTTTGAAAAAAGCCAAAAAAACACAAAAAAAGCACTTGACAAAAAATTTGCGATATGTTAGAATAATTGCAGAATTAATATAGGTGAGGGCTTTGGACATGGTTATCATAAGTCACAATATATCTTACGGTTTAAGGTCATGCAGTTTGAGTGTGCATGGTCATGGATGTTCTATGCCTTATTTTGATCATATTTCACAGTATTTTTATGCACAGAATGACTGATTGGGTCATGCTGTGCTTTTTTTGCACATAAATTAGAAAAATGGAGCTGAAGCACGACTTTGGCTTGATTGATTACAGTATATAAGCATTGTTGCAAAACAGTGTTTTATAAATATAATAACATTTTTCAGGAGGATCTGTAAAGATGAAAAAGTACATTTCAATTTTGTTGTGCTTGACATTGATCGTGGGTCTTGCATCCCCTATGCGGGTATTTGCGTTGGACTACACGGGCAGCGGCGTTGTCGTTGAAGCACAGCAAGTCCTTTCGGAATTGGATGTAACTAAGCCTATAACAGAGGATCTGTGGGGTAAGGCTACTATCCACGTTGATAAGGATTCAGCGAATACATCTTTGCTCAAGCGTCAGGATAACGCAGAAGAGCCGGAGATGGATGTTTGGTTCCGTTGGGATAAGAACTATTTATACGTAGGTGTTGTAAGTGAAGACACAGTTCACGGTACCGGTGGTGGGTACTGGGAGGGTGACGGTATTC
>CAYOGO010000187.1:0-3165 GCA_964403405.1 uncultured Lachnospiraceae bacterium
GCAAGAATAGGCTTTCCAATACTTGACCCAATTGCCAGCCTTATTATCTGTGTGCTCATAATAAAGGCGTCATACGATATTTTCAGGGATGCGATAAATAAAATGATAGATCGCTCCTGCAATGAAAAAACGGAGCAGGAGATAATGGACTGTGCCGCAGGGCAGGACGGAGTATTGAAGATCGACAGCATCAAGACGAGGATGTTCGGCAATAGGGTGTATGTAGATATAGAAATATGTGCCGACGGCAAGCTGACGCTTGAAGAGGGTCACGAAATTGCGGAAAATGTTCATAATGCAATAGAACGGAATTTTGAAAACGTAAAGCACATAATGGTGCACGTAAATCCGTATACGAACGAAAAATGTAAGAAATGAAGAAAAACGCCGCTGAGCAGTAATGTCAGTGGCGTTACTTTTATTTTGAGATATATTCCTCATATATGTTGAGGTATTTTTCTTCAATATCAACAGTCAATACCGTACCGCTGTCGGTATGCTCGGTCGATATTATCTTTGCTCTATCGTATATTTTGTTTATAAGACTGCTTTTTTCATACGGAATGTCGAGCTTTACACGAACGATACCATTGCTTACCTCATTTAATATCAGCTCCTTGAGTGCATCGATACGCTCGCCGGTCACGGCGGATACATAGCAGGATGCTTTTTTACCATATAACGGTATATTTTCGACGTTATCGATCTTGTTGAATACATATATGCGTTTTTGGCTCGCTCCGAGCTCATCAAGCACGCCATCCGCAATTTCCATCTGTTTTTCGTAATCGGGTGAGGAAATATCCACAACATGGAGCAAGAGATCTGCTTCAAGGCTCTCTTCAAGCGTTGAACGGAATGCATCAACGAGCTTATGCGGCAATTTGTCTATAAAGCCTACCGTGTCGGTAATGAGGACGTTTATTCCCTTGTCGTTTTCCATGGCACGGGTGAGAGTATCAAGCGTCGCAAAAAGTATGTTTTCGGAATATGTCGGGCTGCCTGTGAGAGCCGTCAGCAATGTGCTTTTGCCTGCATTTGTATATCCCATAAGAGCGACGGTCCTAAAACCGTTCGCTTCTCTTGATCTTCGCCTCAGCTCTCTGCTTTTTCTTACGTCTTCAAGGTCATCCTCAAGCTCTGCTATGCGATTGCGGATATGGCGTCTGTCCGTTTCGAGCTTTTTTTCGCCGGGACCCCTTGTGCCTATTCCTCCGCCAAGTCGCGAAAGCTCAGTTCTGCTGCCTGCCAAGCGTGAGTACAGATATTTCTGCTGAGCAAGCTCAACTTGTATCTTGCCCTCTCTGCTCCTTGCACGGGATGCAAATATATCGAGTATAACGGCGGTCCTGTCAAGCACCTTTACACCGAAAAGCTCCTCCATGCTTTCGACCTGTTTTGGAGAGAGCTCATCGTCCGCTATAACAGCGTCTGCATTGAATGCAGTGACTGCTTCACGGATCTCGTATGCCTTGCCTTTTCCACAGTAAAGCTTACTGTCAGCGGCAAGCTTTTGTGTAAATACGGCAATGACCTGCAGCTGTGCGGTCTCGCAAAGCTGCTTCAGCTCCTCAAGCGTATGTTGGGAGTCCTGACCGACGCCTATGAGTATCACTTTTTCGTTGCTTGTTGTTTCGTATAATTCAGTCAAAATGCCAATCTCCGTTCAGGTTTTCGTTTATGTATTCTCTTGCGCTATATTGTATGCTCGGATTAAAGAGCCCCTTTGTTTTAAGACTTGAAAATCTGCTACCGCAAACTATAACATGATCCATCACCTTTATACACAAAGGCGTGAGCAGATCGACAAGAGTTTTTGTTATTCCCATATCGGATTCGGATGCACTCAAATTTCCACCCGGATGATTGTGCGCAAGCACTACTGCAGCAGCGTTGTTTTTCAATGCATATTCTATGACCAGCCTCGGATATATGGGCGTTTCGTTTATAGTACCTCTGTAAACGAGATCGGAATTGATGAGCCTGCATTTGCTGTCAAAGCTCAGAACATAAAAGGCTTCGTTCTTTTCACCTGCAAACAGGTCGCACAAATACTGGCCGAGAGTTACGCTGTCCTTTATTGTCGGACGACCGTCCCATCTGTCCTTAAAATAGTAACGGGTTATGCCGGGTATGGAGTGGAGAAACAGTGCCGTTGAATGAGATATACCGTTTACCTTTTCAAGATCCTTGATGTCAGCTTCAAATACACCCGACAGAGAACCAAAGGTGTCTATCAGAGCGTGAGCCAAGGGATTGGTGTCCTTTCGGGGAATGCAGTAGAATAAAATATATTCAAGAACCTCATGCGGCGGAATGCGATCCACGCCGACCGCTTCGATCCTGTCCTTCAACCTTTCTCTATGACCGCTGTGAATGTTGGAGTCGTTTTGAGAATTAGATGTCTGTTTTTCGATATTATCCATATTAAATGATCCCGTATAAATTCTCTGATGAAAACTCAGGTAAAGTATAACACATATTCAAATTAATTTCAAGTCCTGATGACAAGCGACAGGTTGTAAGGAAAGAAAAGAGATAAATTCCAAATGTAAATTTTTTATTACGTTTAGCTGTTTATTTTGAGACGTTTCACAAAGTAAACATCGAAATATTTGATTTTATTCGCATTTATCCGAATATTCTGTCACAAAACCAATACGGGATCGTTTTTTAATATGTTTTTTTTCGACAGTATTTCCTCTTGACTAAATGAGATAATTAATGTATAATTAACTTGATATGTGGTTGTCATAGGAGACAACTGGTAGTAATCTTTATTTTTTGCCGTAAGAAATAGTTGCGGCAATGAAAATTAAATTTAATATTGTAATTAAAACACTCTATTTTTAATATTGTTAAATCGAACATCAGTAAATCTTCCGTGGCTCTGCATAATTATTATAGATGGAGGACCGGTATGACTACACCAATTTGGATTGTCCTTATTGCTTGCGGAGCGGTTATCGGAGTTGCACTTGGCGTGTTTATTGGCTATGCGGTAAAATTATCGAGAGATAAAAAGACCGTTGGCGAGGCAAAGGAAGTTGCTCAAAAAATAATTGACGACGGACAAAAAACAGCCGAAGCATTGAAAAAAGAAAAACTGCTTGAAGCAAAAGAAGAAAACCACAGACAACGTACAGAACTTGAAAAAGAAACTCG
>CAYOGO010000188.1:0-3156 GCA_964403405.1 uncultured Lachnospiraceae bacterium
AGGTCATCCCGATCGGAAAAAGAGCTTGTGAGCGCTTCGGCAGACCGCTTGTAAATGCGGAAGGATATTCATACGAAAGTGCAATGGAGCTTGCCAATGACATCTGCAATGATTTCATTGCGGAAAAATACGATAAATTCGGAATACTCTGCACTAAATACAATTCCATGATGTCACAGGAGGCTTATGTAAAATGGCTTTTGCCGTTAAATAAAGGCACGAGTAATAAGGCAAGTAATGCCATTTTTGAGCCCGATGAGCTCACGGTATTGAATGCTGTCATTCCGGAGTATATAGCAGGCATGATAGTTTCATGCGTGAAGGAAAGCTTTGCGAGTGAGGTCGCAGCAAGACGTGTTGCTATGGACAGTGCGGGAAAGAATGCACAGGAGATGATAGACGGTCTGGAACTTGAGTATAACAGAGCAAGGCAGGGTGCCATCACGCAGGAGATAACCGAAATTGTTGCAGGCAGCGGTATATAATTTCAGAAAGGAGATACAATATGTCAAAAACAGCAAAAGGATGCGTATCGCAGGTAATGGGACCTGTCGTTGACGTATTTTTTGAGGACGGTTCATTGCCGGCCATATATAATGCATTGACAATGCAGAATGGTGAAAGGACACTCACCGTTGAGGTTGCTCAGCATGTGGGTGACAATATAGTGCGCTGCATTGCCATGTCATCCACCGATGGTCTCAAACGAGGAACGCCCGTAACCGATACGGGAAAAACTATAAGTGTGCCTGTGGGCAGATCCACTCTCGGCAGAATATTTAATGTTCTCGGTGATACTGTTGACGACCGCCCGTTTGACGATAATGTTGAACGTTGGAATATTCACAGGTCCGCACCGGGGTACAGCGAGCTTTCTACCTCAACAGAGGTGCTTGAAACGGGAATAAAGGTCATAGATCTGATATGCCCATATTCAAAGGGTGGAAAAATAGGCTTGTTTGGTGGTGCAGGTGTTGGAAAGACCGTGCTGATAATGGAGCTTATCAATAATATTGCAAAGAGGCATGGAGGTCTTTCGGTATTTACGGGCGTCGGCGAGCGTACCCGTGAGGGAAACGATCTTTACAACGAAATGAAGGAGTCGGGCGTTTTGTCCAACACGGCATTGGTGTACGGTCAGATGAACGAGCCCCCGGGTGCCAGAATGCGTGTGGCTCTTTCGGGGCTTACAATGGCGGAATACTTCAGAGATGAGGAAAATCAGGATGTACTTTTGTTCATAGACAATATTTTCAGATTCACACAGGCAGGAAGTGAGGTCTCCGCACTGCTGGGACGTATGCCAAGTGCGGTAGGCTATCAGCCTACACTTGCAACGGAAATGGGTGATCTTCAGTAGCGTATCACATCCACAAAAAAGGGATCGATCACCTCCATCCAGGCGGTATATGTTCCTGCCGATGACTTGACTGACCCTGCACCTGCCACTACCTTTGCACATTTGGATGCAACAACAGTGCTTTCAAGAGGAATATCATCACAGGGTATATATCCTGCAGTGGATCCGCTTGAGTCTACAAGCCGCATTCTTTCTCCTGATATCCTCGGCGAGGAGCATTACGCTGTGGCAAGAGAGGTGCAGCGTATATTGCAGCGCTATAAGGAGCTGATGGATATTATCGCCATCATGGGTATGGACGAGCTGTCCGATGATGATAAGGCTTTAGTTCAGAGAGCGAGAAAGATACAGAGATTCCTTTCTCAGCCTTTTGATGTTTCCGAGAAATTTACCGGTATTCCGGGTGCCTATGTTCCTCTTTCGGAGACTATAAGGGGATTTAAGGAAATAATTGAAGGAAAGCATGACGATCTGCCGGAGTCGGCTTTCTTGTTCGTCGGTACCATCGATGAAGCGGTCGAGAAAGCAAAGAGGTCGGCAAAATGAGATCTTTTCTGCTAAAAATATCATCTCCCGATGGCGATCTGTTTTGCGGTAATGCAGTAAAACTCTGTGTTCGTGGAACGGAGGGTGAGCTTGCGGTCATGGCAGGGCATATCCCGTTTATTACATATGTAAAGCCATGCGATTGCAGGATCGAGCTTGAGGACGGAAGCAAAAAGGTAGGACATATACAGGGTGGTGTGCTGACGGTTGCGACGGATAAGGTTATCCTTCTTTCGGGCGGCATTGTCTGGGCTTGACAGCAGCTGTATTAAGGCAAGTAAACGTTAATTGCCACTCACGGTGATCAAATGATCTCTGTGGGTGGTTTTTTGTATTATTTCGGAGAAAATGTATAATATTGTTCCATTGACTCTACTGTTAGTTCCGTGTATAATATGATCACAAGCTCCGGAGCTTGAATTTTTAGAGGTGAAAAATATGTTTGAATGTAAAATTGCAGAAAAACTGGCGCAGCTCCGCACCTTAAAGGGAGTAACACAGGATGATGTGGTAAAAAGCTTATCCATATCAAATAAAACGATCTCAAAGTGGAAAAACGGAACTTCAATGTCATAATGTTCTTGCTTTGCTGATCATGGCAAGAGAAATATGCTATAAGGGTACTTACTGCTTGCAATCGGATTACAGAAACACTCCGTTTATTAAGAATTGATAAGAGCCGCCGAGGGGGATATTGCTTCACCCTCCGGCAACTTTTTGTATGGTATGTGAGATCTCCATTGCACCCAATGTCGTTTTCATGTTTTTTGTAAACAACACCCCCAAAAAGTATTGACAAGTTAATGCAAATGAATTATAATAGTTAATGCAAATGAACTTTCGAAAAACTGGACTTAAGCTGAACCGAAACGACAGATCATGGACTCTTTGCCATGGGTGCGAAAATTGCTTACGGAATCATCACGTCTGCTGTATGCTTTTATCAGACCGGTGCGAGGATGGCAGTAAGATACATAAAAATAAGACCGATGCAGATATTCATGTCAAAAAAGACAGACAAGGAAATTATAAGATCGGATCGACCAAGCACTTGCCGCTGGTCTGCAAAACAGAGACAAACATAAGGAGAATACACAAATGACAAAGGGAGAAATTTATGAATTTATAGCAAGGCAGAAAACTTCACTCATTTCGTCCATCGGTGAGGATGGCTATCCTGCAACGAGAGCCTTGATACAGCCTGTATTGATTGATGGCAATAACATCTATTTTGCTACCTATACATCGTC
>CAYOGO010000189.1:0-3142 GCA_964403405.1 uncultured Lachnospiraceae bacterium
AGCACGGGTATACAGCTGGGAATAGTTCTCGGCGGAGGCAATATATGGCGCGGAAGATCAAGCGGCGATATGGACAGAGCACAGGCAGACAACATGGGTATGCTCGCAACGACCATCAACTCATTGGCATTGCAGGACGCACTTGAACGTCAAGGACAGCCGGCAGCTGTTGTTTCTTCAATAGAAATACCTAAAATTGCACAATCATTCAACAAACGCCGTGCAGAACAGCTTTTTGAACAGGGTAATATAGTAATACTCGCAGGCGGAACGGGTAACCCATTTTTTTCAACGGATACAGCGGCTGTTTTAAGAGCCTTGGAGATAGATGCCGACATTATTCTCATGGCAAAGGACATAGACGCCGTATATGACAAAGATCCACGCAAATACCCCGATGCTGTTCGCTTCAAGACAATGAAATACAGCGACATATATGAGAAGAATCTCAAGGTCGTTGATATGACATCGGCTGTTTTGTGCATGGAGCATGATCTTGACACATTCGTATTCGGTCTCAGCAGCGAGAACAACATGCTCAAGGCCCTCAATGGTGAAGATATAGGTACATACATAACAAAGTAAACAATACATAAGGAGGAAAAATATATGGCAGAAGAATTTGATTTTGACATGTTTATGATGGAAACGGAGGAAGGCATGGACAGTGCCATAAAGTCGCTTAAAAACGATCTTATGGGAATAAGAGCCGGCAGAGCAAACCCGTTGCTTTTGGAAAAGGTGCAGGTCGACTATTACGGTTCACTCACGCCCGTAAACCAGGTCGCAAACGTAAGCGTACCCGAAGCAAGAATGCTCGTGATTGCACCTTGGGAAAAGGCTATGCTTTCAGAAATCGAAAAGGCGATCCTCAAGTCCGACATTGGTATAACGCCTAACAATGACGGCAAGGTGATCCGACTTGTTTTCCCCGAGCTCAATGCAGAAAGACGTGCTCAGCTTGCAAAAACCGTTGCAAAGCTTGGTGAGGAAGCAAAGGTCGCTATCCGCCAGGTACGCAGAAACAGCATGGATACTATAAAAAAGGCCGAAAAGGACAATTTGGTTACAGAGGATGATCTGAAGCTTACCGAAAAGGATATTCAGGATCTTACCGACAAGTACACAAAGACAGTTGATGCTGTTGTTGAAGATAAGAACAAGGAAATTACAGAGCTGTGATAAAGAACATAAGCTCCGTTGTGGGCTTGAAACCGGAGGATGCCTCTGCATTGCTTGAGGGACTCAATATAAAGATCACCGATATTTCAAGACCGGACAAATATCACAAGGATGTACCCCAATCAAAAAGGGTTGTTAAGGTCGTTGTTGACGGCAAAAATGCCGAGCTTTTTGTTGCGGGCTTTGCCGACGAGATCCAAATCAGTCAATAAATGCAAAAATCTCCGGAATACACTGTAATGGTGCCTTCCGGAGGTATTTTTTACTTTGCCTTTGCCTCACAGTACATACATCTGTACACACGCTGTTGCCTGTCCGTAAGCTTGAACACATGGTCAAGCTCCTGCTCTGTTTGTGTTATGCAACGCGGATTTTTGCACGTTATAACATTTGTGAGCTTTTCCGGAAGAGTGAGCTGCTTTTTTTCAACTATTTTTCCGTTTCTAATTATGTTTACGGTCGCATCAGGATCGACATAGCCCAATACATCCATGTCAAAGTCAATAGAAGCATCTATCTTTATTATATCCTTTTTACCCATTTTTGTGCTTGCGACATTTTGTATTATCGCAACGGGGCAATCGACCTCATTGAGCTTCAGCAGATTATACAGCTCCATACCCTTGCCCGACATAATATGATCTATAACTATTCCGTTTGTAATAGAATCTACGTTCATGTTAACCTCCTGTTAAACTCTTATACCGAGCAATTTAAGTATCAACGCCATGCGGATATATTTTCCGTTAAGCACCTGCTTAAAATAGCATGCTCTGGGGTCATTATCTATTGCAACCGATATCTCGTTTACTCTCGGCAACGGATGCATTACTGAAAGTGTACTTTTTGCCGTTTTTAGCTTTTCGGGCGTCAATATGTAGCTATCCTTCAATCTCAGATAATCCTCCTCGTTAAAGAAACGCTCCCTTTGCACTCTCGTCATGTACAAAATATCCAACGACGGCATTACCTGCATAAGATCCGTTGTTTGCACGTACTCAAGACCATTCTTTTCCAGCACATCCTGACGCACATAGCTCGGAACCTTTAATTCCTCCGGTGAAATGAGCACGAATTTTACATTTTCGTATCTCGAAAGTGCCGCAATGAGCGAATGCACGGTCCTGCCGAACTTGAGGTCCCCGCAAAAGCCTATCGTCATATTGCCTATACTGCCCTTTTCCCTGTGTATCGTAAGCAGGTCAGCAAGCGTCTGTGTCGGGTGATTATGTCCGCCGTCACCTGCGTTTATTACCGGTATTGAAGCATTCAATGCCGCAACAAGAGGTGCACCCTCCTTGTGGTGACGCATTGCGATTATATCCGCATAGCAGGACACCGTTTTTGCAGTATCCGCAACGCTCTCGCCCTTTGCGGCAGATGATGAATCCGCACCCGCAACAGACAAAACATTGCCGCCCAATTCATACATTGCAGACTCAAAGCTGAGTCTTGTTCTGGTTGACGGCTCATAAAAAAGCGTTGCAAGCTTTTTACCGTGACAAGCCTCGGCATATTTTTTGGGATCATTTATAATATCCTTTGCCGTATTTATAAGCTCGTCGATCTCCTCAACGGACAGATCTTTTATATCAATAAGACTTCTCATTATTCAATCTACTCCTGCCGATAAAACAAATTACGCTTTTGCGCCGTTTACTTCAAGATACTTCTTTATTCTGTCAACATTCTCTTTGTTTTTGTCATCTTCCTCAAGGTATTCTATGATGTCGTACACATCAACAACCGAGTATACGGGGAATCCGAATTCATCCTCGACCTCAGCCATTGCGGATCTCTCCGTTTTGCCCTTTTCCTTACGGTCAACCATAACAAATGCCGCAACTACCTTTACGCCCTCAAGCTTTGAAAGTATTGCCATGCTCTCCCTTATTGCAGTTCCTGCTGTTATAACATCCTCAACAATAACGACCTCATCACCCGGCTGTGGCTTATAGCC
>CAYOGO010000190.1:0-3130 GCA_964403405.1 uncultured Lachnospiraceae bacterium
GTCTTGATGCAAAGACTATCAAGAAGGCATTGGATGAGGCAGGTCTTGTTGCAACAGGCACACATATCGGTTGCAGCTCATTCCTCCCCGATACTATCGATGAGACTATCGCATTCCACAAGGAGCTCGGTATGGAGTACATCGGTGTTGGCGGCGGCGCACACGGAACAGATGCTGAAGCAGAAAAGACAGCTCTCATTTTTGCATGGGCTAACAAGTACGGCGCAGAAAAGGGCGTTAAGTTCTACTATCACACACATTCAAGCGAATTTAACACACTTGAGTCAGGCAGACAGGCAATCGACGTTTTGATGAACGGCGCTTACATGGAGATCGATACATTCTGGAGCTTTGTTGCAGGTATCGACACAAGAAAGTTCTTGCTTGATCATCAGGACAAGGTAGTTTACCTCCACATTAAGGACGGTAACAAGGAAGCACATCATCCTTGCGCATTGGGTGAGGGTGAAAACGACCTTATCACGATCATTGAGACAGCTAAGGAAATGGGACATGAGTGGCTCGTTCTTGAAAACGATGATCCTAGACCCACAGGTCTTGAGGATGTTGCACGCAGCATAAAATTCCTCAAGGAGCATGCATTATAATTAAGCACAATATGCAGAAAAGGTATTTCCAAAACGGAAATACCTTTTTTATATACCTACATTGATATAGTACATTTATTTGCAGCAAAATGCACAAATATTTACAAGCTCTTCAAGAAACCCGTAAGTCTTGAGGCTATGAGCTCATGACCTTTGTCATTGGGGTGGAGACCATCGGGACAGAAATTTTCGCGATTACATTCTATTTGAGGATGTATGCCACTCATTGCGTAAAGATCCAGCACGGGTAAAGCGTAATACATTGCAACCTCCTTGAGTATATTTGAAAAATCAAGCAATGTTGCGTTTGCCCTTCTGGAATCTATCCTGTCAAGGTCTGCTCCCCATGATCGTTGTACCGGTGTCATTACGACTATTGTTGCCAACGGATATTTTTTTATCAGCCCTTCAAAAAGCACGTGGCATGCACCGTAAAATGTTTCGGGTGTCCTGTCCTCGGGTGTGCCGATGAGGGCAGAACCGTGACCGAAATCGTTTGTGCCTCCGAATACAACTATTATGTCCGCATCGTCGTCCATTTTATCAAATCTTTCAACAAATGATCTGTTTGGGTCGTCTGACTGGGGTGCAATTCTTGTTCCGCTTATGCCGTAATTGCGGACTGCTGCGAGGTCCTCTCTTGCACCGATAACATTCATGTAAATATTTTCGGTACAGGATACTCCAACGCCCTCTGTTATGCTGTCACCTATGACATTCATTTTTTTATCTTTTAATTTCATTTTATGCTCCTTTTGAATTGTATTTGAAAATTATAAGCCCTTAAGGAAGCCTTCAAGCCTTGATGCAATGAGTGCATGACCTTCGTCGTTTGGATGAAGACCGTCGGGACAAAACACTTCACGATTAATTTTTATTTGAGGGTGAATACCGCTTACTGAATACAGATCAAGCATGGGTATTGCGTAATACATGGCAACATCCTTTAGCACGTTTACAAAATCAAGCAATGCTATGTCGGGAAGACCTGCTCTTTCGGGCTCGTAATCGGCAGGAATATTTCTTTGTACCGGTGTCATTACGACTATTGTTGCCAAAGGATATTTTTTTATCAGCCCTTCAAAAAGGATGTGGCATGCACCGTAAAACGTATTCGGAGATCTGTCATCGGGTGTACCGGGTAGAACTATTCCTCTGCCGAAATCGTTCGTGCCGCCAAAAACGACGACAATATCTGCATCATCATCCATTTTAGTGTAACGATCGACAAATGAATTGCCGTTATCGTCATCATGGTGTACTATTTTTGTGCCGCTTATGCCGTAATTGCGAGCGCACGCAAGATCGCATTTTTTTGCAAGTATATTTATGTATATTTTATCACTGCTTGACGTGCCGACACCCTCTGTTATGCTGTCACCTATTACGTTCAGTTTTTTACCCTTCAGCTCCATATATCCTGTTCCTTCGGATCAACATATTCATGGTGGATATCATCAACACCGTTGCTTGTAACGTTTATTACCGTTCCACCGTTAAGATGCGGATCCCAATAGCTGCCTTCGCCGAGCTTTAATGAGTAAACAAGCTTTATTCCCTCATAATTGATAATAAAATTGTTCATGTGATTATGACCTGCAATGATCTGCTTTGTAGAGCCCAGCCTTTTTATAATATTGAACATACCGTCATCCTCAGGATAACATGAAACTCCTTCACCATCCCACATTACACCGACTGAGTCCTTATACCCATCCTTCCATCCGATGCCGTTATAACTGTCCTCAACGGTAATGTCCTCATATTTAAGCTTATCGTCGTGTGCCGCATTTATTGCATCCTTATATGCATGTATTGGAATATGAGTTATGAGCGTAGTGTTGCTGCAACCGAGCTCCTTTAATTCTTCTACCTGCTTTGCATACCATTCCGCTTGCTTTAAGGTTAGGCTTGCCCAAACTTGCCGTGCTTGCCCGTTTGTATCCGTATATTGCACACGGTCATGCGTATCCATCATTATCAAGGCTTCTGCTATTCTGCCGTTCTCGCTGATGGCTATGACGTAATTGCCGTTTCCGAGGCATGGTTCACCGCTCTCGTATATGCAGTTGCTTTTGGCGGTTACACAGCCTGCAAGCCTTTTTGTGTTTTCATCACCGCCGTGGTTATCGTTGTTACCCCATATAACAGCCCATGGTATATTGAATGAGTTGATGAAGTCCGCAAATTTTTCGTACGCAGGGTGATCGTCCGACCAGGAGATGTCTCCGCTTACGGTGATGAGTGATGGCTTTACTCTGCTTATCAGCTCTGTTACTGTATTTGTCATAATGCTGTATGCTCTGTTGCGGCGAACCCAATCCTTATCTCTCAGCTGAGGGTCGGATATATTGAGTATTTTAAGATCCTTTTCGGGATCCTTACTTAAAACTATCATGTGTCAATTTTTTTTCATGGGTATATTCATATGCTTGTATGCATTCTCCGTTGCGATCCTGCCCCTGGGCGTTCTTGCTATAAAACCCTGCTGAATGAGGAATGGCTCACACACATCCTCAATG
>CAYOGO010000191.1:0-3110 GCA_964403405.1 uncultured Lachnospiraceae bacterium
ATAGTACCCTGAGCCAAAAAATCAATGTCTGTAAGCTTACGTGCTTCTTCCTCGAACACACGGATAAACTCTCCGCCTATAATCTTACGCTTCTTTTCCGGTTCTGCAACATTTTCGAGTTTTGTGAGAAAACGATCGGTTGCATCAATGTAAATAAGGTTTGCATCAAGCTGCTTTCCGAAAACATCGATTACCTGCTCGCTCTCCCCCTTTCTCATAAGACCGTGGTTTACGTGAACGCAAACCAGTTGTTTACCGATCGCTTTGATAAGCAATGCAGCAACGACAGAGCTGTCGACTCCACCTGAAAGTGCAAGCAAAACCTTCTTGCTGCCTACCTGCTTGCGAACAGCATCAACTTGTTCTTCGATAAATTTATCGGCAAGCTCAGGTGTGTTGATTCTTTTCATTGAATCAGGTCTTTTGTTGTTATCCATATATATTCCTCCAAAATTTTAAAATTGTCGAACTTAAAAGCGGCAAGATACCGTTGATTTTTATGTGAATATTATACACATTTTGGCGACATTTGTCAATAAAAAATTTTAAAAAAATGCCTATGCAGATCTGATTTTTTTATACAACAGACTCGCAATCCTGCAGCCCGCGATTCCCGTCATGATACCTATCAGCGCACCGATGACAACATCCGACGGATAGTGAACAGTGAGATACAGCCTTGAAAAAGCAATTATAACAGCCAATATCAATGCAGCTGTTCCCCATTTTTTATTTTTGATATATATTGCGACCGCAGACTCTATCGATGCCACGGTATGCCCCGATGGAAATGAAAAATCAGCCTCGGGCTTGATGATCAACATAAGCGACGGATCCTCAATATACGGTCGTGTTCTTGCCACGAGAGGCTTTAACGTCAAATTGCAAATTATCAGTCCTAATATGAGGGCAATCCCCATTGAAATACCCGTTTTTCGTGTTTTTTTGAAGAACAAGAGCATTATTGCAAGCAATATCCAGAATATTCCGAAATTGCCCAGCTTTGTTATGTACGAAAAGAACACATCAAGTGCATCGCACTTCATAATATCCTGTATCCAATGCAGAACAGGCAATTCGTATTGATTAAAAATATCCATTATTTCTCCTTTTTCGCCGATATCAAAGCAACGTAAAGATCGTTTACGTTTGTTCCCGTAGGTCCCGTAAAAATAAGACCGTTTACGCAGCTTAACGCATTATATGAGTCGTTATTTTGCAATAAACGCTCTGCATCAACGCCTTTTTTATTGATGCGTTGCCACGTTTTGCCGTCAGCATAGCCCCCTGCCGCATCGGTCGGACCGTCAGTGCCGTCGGAGCCTATTGCAAATACTACAGCATTGTCAATTCCGCATATTTCTTTTGCCGCGGAAAGTGCGACCTCCTGATTACGTCCTCCTCTGCCGTTGCCCTTTACGTGAACGACTGTTTCGCCGCCGCATATAAAAGCAACACTTTTACCGCATTTTGCATGAGTTTTTGCAACAGATGCCAAAAAGCTGCCTGCCTGACATGCCTCACAGCACACCATATCCGACAATATCAAGGCAGAATAGCCGAGCTTCTCCGACATTTGCGCCGCCGCTCTGCACAGCTCACTCACGCTGCCGCTTACAATGTGCGTTGCATTGTCAATATGTTTCGGTGTTTCCGCAAGAAGTATGTTTTTCAGCTCGTCGCCTACCTTTAGGTCATATTTAGCCAATATGCGTTTGACATCATCAACAGTTGAGCTGTCGGCACACGCCGGACCCGATGCTATGGTGTCAATATTGTCACCGAGCACATCGGACAAAACTATTGCAAATACCCTTGCAGGATAGCATTTTTGTGCGAATTTTCCACCCTTTACATTTGAAATATGCTTTCTTATGCAGTTGATCTCATTTATTGACGCTCCACACAAAAGTAATTGTGATGTTATATTCTGCAAATCATCAAGAGAACAGTCCACACTTTCAAACAGTGCGGAGCCTCCGCCCGAAACAAGAAGCAAAACGGTATCCCTGTCTGTCAGATCGGATACAGCCTTTAATACCTCATTTGTCGCATCGATACCGTTTTGATCCGGCACGGGATGCCCTGCCTCATATATATCAAAATGAGATATTTGTCCCCTTGAATGACCGTATTTTGTGATAACAATCCCCCGGTCAATGCGTAATGTGAGCTCGTTGTGAGCTGCATTTGCCATCTGCCATGCGGCTTTACCTATTGCGACAAGTATCAGCCTTTCCTTTGGCAGATCAAGCGATCGCAAAGCCTTTTGCACAGCCTTGTCGGGCAAGCATTCACCGATCGCATACGTATATATTTTTTTTGCATCATCCGACAGCATATTTGATCTCCTCAAATAATATCACACCTCCGAAATACATCGGAGGTGGAAGCATCAAAGCTCGTACAGCTTGCTGTACTTATCTGCAAGATAATCCGTGTAAAGTGACGGATCAAATTTACCGCAAGCGTTTTCAAACAGCTCTGACGGTTCAAACATTTTGCCGTGCATGTGAATTCTATTGCGAAGCCACTCTGTTACAAGCGACAGGTCGCCTTTTTCAACATTTGCCCAGACATCAAATTCTTTTTCCATACATCTAAGCATCTGCACGCCGTACGCACTACCCAATGCATATGACGGGAAGTAACCGAAGTTTCCGCCGGACCAGTGTGAATCCTGAAGACAGCCCTGCTTATCATTCGGAACATCAACTCCAAGATATTCTTTATAAAGTGCATTCCACACCTCGGGAATATCCTTTACCTCAAGTGTGCCGCCTATGAGCTGCTTTTCTATCTCGTATCTTATCATAACATGGAAGCAATATGTAAGCTCGTCCGCCTCAGTCCTTATAAGTGACGGCATTGCCTTATTCACAGCCTTGTAGAACATATCTGCGGTAACATCCTTGAGCTGCTCCGGAAAAAATCCATTTACTCTCGGATATATTGCAGCAATAAAAGCATGTGATCTGCCTATTATGTTCTCATAAAATCTTGATTGGCTCTCGTGTATACCCATTGAAACACCGTTTGCGATACAGGTGTAATCAAACGACGGGTCAACGCCTAGCTCGTACAGTGCGTGACCACCCTCGTGAATAACG
>CAYOGO010000192.1:0-3097 GCA_964403405.1 uncultured Lachnospiraceae bacterium
GGCTCGGCATTGCTTTTCCGGCGGGCAACTGAAGCTTCACCTTAGCAATAATTTTTTTTGCCATGTTTACTCCTCCTATTTTACAACCGTATATGGTTGTGTGTGTAGCCGACACACATGCGGATATTCAAATGCGGATCAATCCGCCTTATGAATCTGATTGAACTTAAGGTCGACCTGCATCGTTCTGCCGAACATCTGCACATCAGCCTTGACTTTTTGCTTATCGTATGTGATCTCTTTGACCGTACCGATAAATCCTTCCAAGGGTCCTGCCAATATCTTGACATTGTCGCCAACGGAAATATCAATGTCTACCTGAACATCTTCAATACCGAGCTTTATAATTTCCTCGTTTGAAAGCGGAACAGGCTCATTGTCACCGCCTACATAACCGGTAACACCCTTTATGTAGCGAACAACGTTCCAAGTATCATCGTCATGAACCATTTTAACAAACACATATCCCGGAAATGTATTTCGTCTTACACGCTTTTGCTTGCCGTCAACGATCTCAACGGCATCCTCCATAGGTATATGGACTTCAACGATCTTATCATGAAGATTACGATTTTCGACAGCCATTTCAATGGAAGTCTTTACTTTGTTTTCATAACCGGAATAAGTATGGATAACATACCAACGAATGGCTTTATCCCTAAAACGCGAAGCTTGTTCTTCCATTATCTGTCTCCCATCAACCGACAATAAGATTGATCAATGTACTGAACAAATAATCGAAAGCACCTACCACAATACCGAGAGCAGCGGAAATGGCAATAACTACGCCTGTGGCCTTTACAACTTCCTTCTTGCTGGGCCATGAAACTTTTTTAAGCTCTGCAATTACTTCCTTTGCAAAGTTGGTATTTGTCTTTTTTGACTTATCCTTTTTTGCATCGGTCTTTTTATTGTCTTTTTTTGACTTTTTGCTGATATTCTTGTTGTCTATATCAGGTAATCTTTCTGTTTCCACGTTAATTCCTCACTAAACGATTACTTTGTTTCTTTATGAACAGTATGCTTCTTGCAAAAACGGCAGTACTTTGAAAACTCAACTCTGCCTGTCTGAGTCTTCTTGTTCTTTGTTGTATTATAATTTCTTTGCTTACATTCTGTGCAAGCCAACACGATCTTTTCTCTCATTATAATGACTCCTTCCTAAACTACAAACACAAGCTGCACACTATCGGCAAGCCCGTTGCCGACACTTTGCAAACCATGTTCTACATACTTACGGTAGATTCCGTTTGCACAATGCATATAATTTGCACAATACACATCATGCTGATATATTTTAATACAAAAACCGTTTTTTGTCAAGGGGTTTTTTTGAATTTTTCCGTAAAAAATTTAATTTTTGCTGTTTTTTGCCTCGATAAGTGCTTTTGCAAGCTGATCGGGACAAGAAGTTCCTCTACCTCTGCAGTCAACACCCTGGAGCCTTGCAATAACATCGTCGACCTTCATGCCCTTGACGAGCTTTGTTATGCCCTGTGTGTTGCCGTGGCAGCCGCCGTCAAAAACGACCTCGTTTATTATTCCGTTGTCTATGTCAACGGTGATGCGTCTTGAGCAGGTGCCCTTTGTAATATATTCATGCTTCATATATAGTCCTCCGTAAATAAAATGGTGTATTGTTATTGTACCATATAACCGTATTTTTTTCAAGTGTAAATTTTAATGGATATATGCTTGGAGAATAAAATAGAATGGTAGTAAGACGCATTGCTTGGCAAGAGACTTGGGATTTTTAAGCAAAAATATGAAAAATACATTGTTTTTATTACGGTATTGTGGTATAATGTACGCAGACAAAAACGTAAACGTTTCTTGCGGACTCATCGTCCGCTGTGCTGTCGCACATGTCTTCTGAATTGAATTACGTCGCAAAAATGCCATTGCAAGCAAGCATTTTTACTTGTGGTATAATGTACGTAGACAAAAGCATAAATGCTTTAGCTTCTGAAAAAAGCAGAGGTTAAAATTATCGGGATCATTAAACGGTCTGAGGATACATCGGATCGGAATTTTATTTATAAAAACGGAGGTCTATTTTGGACGAAGTACCTTTATGGGCGTTTGCAGTATTACAGATATTGATCATTATATTGAACGCCTTGTTGATGTTGTCCGACATATCGGTAGAGTCACTGAGTGACGGCAAGGTAAAAAAGCTTGCCGAGGACGGAGATAAGGATGCTATTGATATGCTTTCTGTGGACAGTATAGAGAAAAAGCTTCACGCTGCAATCATTGTTGCGTTGACGCTTGTAAACACATTGGGCTGTGTGTTGGTAACACGCCCGTTGCTTATGGAGCTTACAAATATTACTGTTGGTGCAATATTTGAGGAGCCTGTAACCTTGATCGTAAAAATAGTTACATTTGTCGTGTATTTTATTATCATTACGGCAATTAACATGCTTTTCGGTTATTTTGTGCCGAGAAGTGCCGCAAAATTAAATTATACGGAGGATGATATAAAGATCCATCGTACATCTGCGTATAGAATGTATTTGCTGGTGAAGCCTGCAGTATGGCTTTTGCTGACATTGTCAGGCAAAATGTCGAGGCTGTTCGGTGAGGCAAAGAATGACGCCGTTGCGGAAGTGACTGAGGATGAGATCCTTATGATGGTGGATGCGGTAGAGGAGAGCGGTGCCATAGAATCAAGCGAAAAGCAGATGATAGAAAACGTGTTCAGCTTTTCAACGACGACCGCATCGATGGTAATGACACACAGGACAAATGTTGTTGCGATACCCTTGGATGCATCACCCGATGAGGTGCTGGAAACGGTAATTACAGCCGCAAAGTCAAGATTTCCGGTTTACGACGGTGACATAGATCATATTGTCGGCATTCTTATGGCGAGGGATTATTTGATAAACAGGCATTCCGATGAGCCTAAGTCATTGCAGGAGCTGCTCAGAAAGCCGTTCATAGTTCCCGGATCTATCAGGATAAATGCTTTGTTCAAGAGCATGCAGCTGACAAATACTCATATAGCTGTGGTGGTCGATGAATACGGTGGTACGAGCGGCATAGTAACGCTTGAGGACCTGCTTGAGGAGTTGGTTGGCAATATATATGA
>CAYOGO010000193.1:0-3086 GCA_964403405.1 uncultured Lachnospiraceae bacterium
ACTCTTAAGGCACCCTTGAGGAATCGTACATACACATTCGGAATACTTATGGCATCTTTCAAACATTTCGCCGTCAAAAATAACCATTTCATTCAGTTTGATCTCAAATTCAGGCCATTCCTTTCTTGAAATATTGTGTCCTATCCATGAGCCCTTGTCATGTGCAAGATACGGAGGCTGAAAATCAGGAAGAACATTAAAGCCGTTCGATGATATGAGATACGGTCTTTCCAACAGCAGTGTACCTGTGTAGCCATCAGCTTCGATATAGCACACAATGTTTGCCATTCTATCCGTAGGCAGAACAAGCTTCTTGCCGATTTCGGTCCAATCGTACGTGCCGACGGGAATGTTAAAGCTGTATACCTCGTCAGGCTCGTATGTGGTTGCGTAGCTCGGCAGACCTTCCTTCTTGTACCTTACCTCATACACAACACGTACATGTGCATCTTCCCTTACAAATGTTAGATTCTCCGCCTTTGCGTATATTCCGACTCTCCACTCATCGCCGTAGCTGTGAAGCTTAAGATACGAAAGCATGGGCGGAAAAACGGTTTTCTTGAATACCTCCTTGGGATACGTAACAGGCTCCTTATTCGTAAGATCAAGACAGTACGGTGCCACCTTGGCACGTTTATTATCAAGTGCATCCTCAATATTGCAATATTCAGGAACACAATCATACTCCCCCTTCCAAAAATAAAACAATGTCGTTTCACCCTTGAAAAAAAGTCTGTGAGCCTTTTGATCTATTTCATCATCTGTACAATTAAATGTAAAGCTTGCACCTTCGCCATGACGTATAACTATGTCATCCGACGGTGAATATATACTCTTATATTTTTCAAAAGACATATCTCTCTCCTTTAACGTTCGTTAGCATTGAATAATTCCTCTGTTTGTATTCTGTCAAACTCATATTTTGTTTTGCAATACGGGCATGCAATTTCTATTTTGCCTATCTCGTCAAGAATAGCATTTGCTTCATCCCTACCCAATGACAACACTACGCCCTGCATTTTTTTGCGATTACAATTACAGCTCCAATGAGCATTGGTCTCTGTCAATATGTGAAAGCCGTGCTGAAGAATTATATTTCTTATGTCCTTCGATTTATTCAAAACAAATATCTCATTCATCATGCCCATTAGCTCGTCTCGGCGCTCGTTAACATAGGAAATCTCACTGTTTAACACGGGCTGTATCATAATGCCGACAGATCTTTGCTCAGACAAATGCAATAACCCCTCATGCTGCTGTGAATTATGGAGATAATCACTAAAGCTTGCCTCCATTGATGTGCTGTTTAACGGAATTGTGGATGTATACAAGCCCACCTTGCCGTCATCACACATAACCGTAAGCGATCCGTCACCGTTCATTGCTTCAAAGCCTTCATTTTGATCGGATCCTGCCTTAAAATAACCTCGAATCGATTGCTGTGCATCAAACAGAACTACCGCTGATATACTTGATGAAACAGATCTCAGCACAGCACTTATATTTGTGCCCTCGCTTTTAAGATCGGAGCCAAGTAACACGGTGCCTATTGCCGAATCGGAAAACAGCTTCTTATTTTTACCTGTAAGATTATGTATTTGTGATATTTTATCTATAATGTCGCAAATATCACACACTATCAATCTTATGTGCTTATCATTGGAAAGTGCCTTGATTATACTGCTCATATCACACCCTCTTGCCACGCTTGCGTGCCACATACAGCGCACGCTCATCGTTTTCAGTCAGCTTGCGATCCTCATAGCCTGCGTACACATCTTCGACAGCAAATCCGCACTTATCTAACATTTGTTCAATCTCATCCTTTGTGTATGCTCTCTGCTTATGCTCCTCGTCAAACCTTGAATATGTATCATCATCATTTTTCTGAAAGCCCGTCAAATACATTGTACACATCCTGCTTTCATGGTCATACTCATTCTGCCACGACACAAAAATATCATCAAAATCAAATGTGTATGTCTTATCGTCAAGCATACATTCAAACTTATGCTCAGTACTCATGTCAAACACAAAAAGACCGTTATCATTAAGTGAATCATACACGGAAGTAAATGCTCTCTTTAATGAAGCGTCATCAAGCATATAATTCATGCCGTCTGTCACCGAGTAAACAGCATCTGCTTTTTTCATCAGCTTAAGCTCCCGTGCATCCATGCATACAAACTGCACCCTTGCAGCGCTTTGCATCGCCTTTCCCGTTGCAACATTGAGCATATCCTCCGATATGTCTATGCCCGTTACTTTGTAGCCCGACCTTGCAAGTGCTATCGCAACATCACCTGTGCCGCAACAAAGATCAGCAACCTCCCTGCATCCGCCGAGAAGCTGCTTTAACCTTTTTATTATGCTTTCTTTGTCATAATTGACATTTAATTCATCGTAAACATAGGCAAAATCTGTAAATTGCTCCATATTAATAATCCTTTGTGTCCAAGAATACATTGCGGTTAAATACCCAGCCCATGTGAACGTATATTACAAGATAAACAAACGACAGCATAAACACAGGCACCGAAACAATGGAATATATTGTCGGCAACGAGAAAAGTATGTATGCACAAAGCAGTGTAAAGAATATCAATGCAACTGTTCCGAAAAGATTCTTGAATGCAAGTATTGCGGAATACTTATATATCTCCTTCAACTTTAATTTGTATCTCACAAGCATCGGGAATACGTACATATGAACCGCAAAATATACGAAAACACAGCCTATAAGGAAGAACGCAATATACTGTCCTGCCTTGAAGAATATGTCCATGTAGACATTCGGCGATGTATTCTTTGACAATACAAACCAGAACCATATGCAATAAATAAGGAACACGAGTGCCAGATAATTGATCACGGTAACTATGAGCCCCTGCTTCCAATTTCTTTTTATACCCGTCCAAAAATCACTTATCCATGCGTGCTCATCATTCGCCCATCTGTGAAGAACATTTGTAAAGCCCAATGTTCCCGGACAGGCTATCAGCATGCATGGGAATAGCAGATAAATGTACGAAACAACATCCTGAAAATCCATGGGTTCACCTTCGCCGAAGCCACCGTATTGCAGC
>CAYOGO010000194.1:0-3063 GCA_964403405.1 uncultured Lachnospiraceae bacterium
GCTTTGCTGTGTAGAATACGACGGGTCGCCCGTTACAGCGTTTAGAGTGGTAGGCATTTGCCTGCAATAGAGGTGGTAACACGGTAGTTATTTATCGCCCTCTGCAATCAGTTTGCAGAGGGCTTTTGTTTTTTGCAAACGTAATAATAATTCATTACGGAGGAAAAGTATATGCCGATAACAAAATTATTGGAGCAAAATGCGGCTCTTTATGCAAATGAGGTCGCATTGGTGGAAATAAATCCTGAATTTGAGCCTAAAAGCAGAATAACATGGAGGGATTACGCCCTCATTCAGCCGCAAGCAGGTGAGCCGTTTAGACGAGAGATGACATGGCTTGATTTTGATAAAAAAGCCAATCGTTTTGCCAATTTGTTGCTTACAAGAGGCTGCAAAAAGGGTGATAAGGTAGCAATTTTGCTCATGAACTCAATAGAGTGGCTGCCGACGTATTTCGGTATACTTAAGGCAGGCGCGATTGCAGTACCGCTCAATTACAGGTATACGGCGGAAGAAATAAAATACTGTCTTGAAAAGGCGGACTGCTCAATGCTTGTGTTCGGACCTGAATTTATAGGCAGAATGGAAGAGATCTGCAACAGAATAGATAAGGTCAAGCATTTATTTTACGTGGGTGAAGAATGCCCGGTTTTTGCTGACAGTTATGACAGCATGATAAAGCATTGCACATCGCGAGATCCCGAAATTGATATTACGGATGAAGACGATGCTGCTATTTATTTCTCGTCGGGTACAACGGGCTTTCCGAAGGCTATACTTCATACGCATACAAGTCTTATGCATTCCGCAAGGACAGAACAAAATCATCACGGTCAGACGCACGATGATGTATTTCTTTGCATACCTCCGCTCTACCACACGGGAGCAAAAATGCACTGGTTCGGAAGTCTTTTGGTAGGCGGAAAAGCCGTATTGCTTAAGGGAACTAAGCCCGAATGGATACTTAAGGCTGTTTCTGATGAGCAGTGCTCAATAGTTTGGTTGCTTGTGCCGTGGGCTCAGGATATTCTTGATGCAATAGAAAGAGGCGATGTTAAGCTTGAAAATTATAGGCTTGATAAATGGCGTCTTATGCACATAGGCGCACAGCCTGTTCCGCCGTCACTTATAAAGAGGTGGATGACCGTGTTCCCGAATCATAAGTATGATACAAATTACGGTCTGTCGGAATCGATAGGGCCCGGTTGCGTGCATTTGGGAATGGATAATGTTGACAAAATAGGTGCAATAGGCAAGGCGGGCTACGGCTGGCAGACAAAGATCGTGGATGAGAACGGTATACCCGTTGAGCGCGGAGAAGTCGGAGAGCTTTGCGTGTTCGGTCCCGGCGTCATGAAGTGCTACTATAATGACGAAAGATCAACAAAAGAGTCCATAAGGGACGGTTGGTTGTTCACGGGTGACATGGCAATGGAGGATGAGGACGGATTTATATTCCTTGTTGACAGAAAAAAGGATGTCATAATAACGGGTGGAGAAAACCTGTACCCCGTACAAATAGAGGATTACATACGTCGCCACAACGCTGTAAAGGATGTTGCTGTCATAGGCTTGCCGGATCCGAGATTGGGTGAGATAGCGGCAGCTATTATAGAATTAAAAGAGGGCTGTACCTGCACTGAGCAGGAAATGAATGATTTTTGCGGAGGATTGCCGAGATACAAGCGCCCCAGAAGAATCATTTTCGCAACGGTGCCCAGAAATCCCACGGGTAAAATAGAAAAACCGAAATTAAGGGAGATATATTGCGGCGAAAGTCTTGTCGCTCAACAAATAGAAAAATAAAACTTTGATTCAACGAAAGGAAAATTATGTCAAAAAAGCTTTTATTGGGTAATGCGGCGGTTGCACGCGGTGCCTGGGAAGCAGGTGTGAGGGTAGTATCGTCATATCCCGGAACGCCCAGCACGGAAATTACCGAAAATATAGTACAATATCCGGAAATATATGTAGAATGGGCACCAAATGAAAAGGTTGCAGCCGAGGTTGCGATAGGTGCATCGGTTGCAGGTGGAAGAGCTATGTCTTGCTGCAAGCATGTAGGCTTGAATGTTATGGCGGATCCCGTTTTTACGGCAAGCTATATAGGCGCAAACGGCGGTCTTGTATTCTGCGTTGCGGATGATCCCGGTATGCATTCATCTCAGAATGAACAGGATTCACGTCATTATGCAAGAGCGGCAAAGGCACTTATGCTTGAACCGAGCGATTCCGGAGAATGCAAGGATTATACAAAGCTTGCATTTGAATTGTCGGAGCAATACGATGTTCCGGTATTCATCCGTTTGTCAACAAGAGTGTCTCACTCACAGAGCCTTGTTGAGTTGGGCGAAAGAGCGGATATAGAGCTTAAGCCCTACGAAAAGAACATTGCAAAAAACGTAATGATGCCCGCAAATGCCATAAAGCGTCATGTTGTTGTTGAGGACAGACAGAAGGCGCTTGTGGAGTACGCCGAAAATTGTGATATAAACAGCATTGAGGACAATGGCAGCCGCATAGGCGTAATTACGTCCGGTATAAGCGATATGTACGCACATGAGGCATTGGGAAATAGTGTAAATTATCTTAAATTGGGAATGGTATATCCGTTGCCTGTAAAGAAAATACAGGATTTTGCAAAAAAATGCGATAAAGTGTATGTTATAGAGGAGCTGGATCCGTTTATAGAGGAGCATTGCAAGGCAATAGGAGTTAATGTCATCGGTAAGGATGTATTTACACTTTTGGGCGAATATACGCCTTCGATGATAGCACGGGTGATACTTGAGAAGACGGAAAACGAATATACACCTTTAACGGAGAATATCCCCGGACGTCCCCCTGTAATGTGTGCCGGATGCCCTCACAGAGGAACATTCTATGTGCTTAAAGAGCTTGGACTTATTGTTTCGGGTGATATAGGTTGCTATACACTTGGTGCGGTAGCTCCGTTGCAGTCCGTTGATACGACCATATGCATGGGTGCATCGGTAAGTGCTGCGCACGGTATGGCAAAGGTAAGAGGCAGTAAATTTAACAAAAAGCTCGTAAGCGTTATAG
>CAYOGO010000195.1:0-3055 GCA_964403405.1 uncultured Lachnospiraceae bacterium
CCGCAGAGAGGGACCTCACCCATCAAAGAGAACATATCAGGCAATAAGGATATACGTAAACAATGAGCTTCAGCCTCTTGAAAATACGATCAAGGATGCAGTGTCACTCTTAAAGCCTCACGGACGACTTGCCATCATATCATTCCATTCTCTTGAGGCAAGAGCTGTAAAAACAACAATGAAGTATCTTGAGCTCTCGTGCATCTGCCCAAAGCAATCAATAATCTGCACGTGTAATAAAACTCAGGATGTAAAGATGATAACAAAAAAACCGATCACGGCATCGGATGACGAGCTCCGTGATAACCCCCGTGCAAGGAGTGCTGAGCTCAGAATTTGTGAACGCATCATTCCGCCGCCGAAACAAAATATTTTACATTAACAAGGTACAAGATCATGAGCGAAGAATTCAGCATTAACAATTCGGAATTTATCAATTCACACTTACCGAAGGATGAATACATACCCGGCAGTGCCGCACCGAAATTACCGGAGCGTGAGCAGAAACCCGAAATACAAAAGGAGCCGGAGCAAAAAACAAAGCCTGCTCCGAAGCCAAAGGAAAAACAGCCGTCATACAGATTCTCATCCGCATTGACGATACTCGGTATAATAGCGGTCGCACTGTGTGCGTTTTTCCTGCTGTCCAGGGAGGTATCCATACAGCAACAGAAAAATAACATTCTTGAGCTGAGGGATAATATCAATTCCCTTTACGTCGAAAGAGACTCTCTCAATATAAAATACAACAGTGCCATCGATATGGACAATATCCGTGACAGTGCAATAAAATACGGTATGCATGCTCCGGAGGAAGGTCAACTTATAGAAATAGATTGAGTTACATGTAATTTTATCTTTTTGATAAAGTAATGTATTTATTACTTATTTACAGCATAAAATCAAACAGAGTGAATGGTATTTGTCTGTTCACTCTGTTGTGCAATATTCAACAAAAACAAAGGAGCAATCAAATTGAACAAGATCAATTCCGTCGGAGATATCAAGCATCGCTCGTTCGTGCTGCTGATAGTATTTATAATATGCTTTGTCGGTATAACTGCACGTCTTGCCTACATACAGTTCGCATGGAGTGGTGAGCTTAAGGATCAGGCGGAAAGTCAATGGACCAGGGAGCTTGGGATCTATCCCAAAAGAGGTACTATTTATGACAAAAACGGCGTTATACTTGCCGCATCCGTTACAAGATACTCTCTTGAAGCAATTCCGAACGACGTAAAGAACGCCGATAGCGTTGCAGTACTGCTCTCCCCCATACTCAATATGAGCGTTGACGAAATATACACAAAGCTCTCTGATAGATCAAAGGCACTTGTCTGGATAAAGAGGCTTTTGACGGACGATCAGGCAAAGCAGATCCGTGCACTTGCAATATCGGGTCTTGAGCTAGTTGATGAGCCTGCCAGAGTTTACCCTATGAACAATCTTGCTGCACAGGTGCTGGGCTTTACCATGAAATATGCCGATGCCAACGGTCATGCAGGTCAGGAGGGTGTTGAGCTCTATTACAACACAGAGCTCATAGGTAAGCCCGGTGTGGTGCTCAGAGAGACCGATAACACGGGCAAGGATATACCATACGGCAGTGAAATATATATTGACGCAGAAAACGGCAATAATATAGTACTCACGCTCGATGCGACATTACAATCCTACCTTCAGGAGGCAGCTGAGGATGCAATGCTTAAATCAAGTGCCGATGCTGTATATGCAATAGCATCAAATCCGCAAACGGGCGAAATATATGCAATGGTAAATCTCCCAGATTACGACCCCAATGAGCCTCCGAGAAATCTTACGCTCAATGAAATGCAGGTCCTCACAAAAAACATGACCTGCCAGATGAATTTTGACCCCGGCTCAACGTTTAAGGCAATAATTCTTGCGGCGGCGTTGGAGGAAGGTGTCGTTGACATGGATGACACATTCTACTGCCCCGGATACTACGAGGTCGACGGTGTTAGGATACACTGCTCTCATAAGGAGGGACATGGAGCACAAACAACGCAGACAGGTCTCAACACATCATGTAACCCCGTATTTATGCAGATAGGCGAACGCCTCGGAAAGGATCTAATATATGAATACCTTGAAGCCTTCGGCTTTGGCACAAGAACGGGTATTGATGTTGCAGGTGAGGAAGCAGGCATTATAATAGATAAAGATAAGGCAACAAAGCAGGATTGGCTCACAATGTGCTTTGGTCAGGCAATATCGGTCACGCCGATACAAATGATGACAGCATTCAATGCTATCGTAAACGGTGGATATATGGTAACACCGTCACTGTTAAGCAGTATAACAAAAACGGTCGAAAACGATGACGGAACACAGTCGATCGAAACAATATATTCCGCCGACAACAAAACAAAAAAACAAGTAATTTCAAAAGAAACAAGTGATATACTGCGAGATGCACTCACGCAATCGGTATTAAACGGTGGCGGTCACTCCGGCAGTGTGGATGGCTTCTGCATAGGCGGCAAAACAGGTACATCACAGACATATGACGAAAACGGCAAGATACAGGAAGGCGTTGACATAGGCTCATTTATTGCATTCGGTCCGAGTGAATATCCGAACATATCGGTATATCTGATTGTTTACAATCCTAAGGGGCAAAGCTACGGTTCATGGGTAGCCGCACCGTTTGTAGGACAGTTTTTGGAAAAAGCATTCGATTACCTCGGTATGAAGCCATCCATCGACAAACTCCAGCAGGTCAGAATGCCCAACCTTGTAGGTCTCCCCTTTGAGGATGCAATACTTGCACTCAATTCAAAGTTCTTTGATATTACAATCATTGGTGAGGGTAATGTGGTGGCATCCCAAAGCATACCCGAGGGAAACTGGATCTTTGCAGACTTAAAACGACGAAAGATCACATTGACACTTACCTACATTGAATATGATACATCAAAAGTACAGGTGCCCAACCTGAGCGGAATGACACTGATAGAGGCAACATCCATCATGTCACTCAAGGGGCTTATTCTTAATATAGGTGACAGCAGTGCCGGCACGGACGGTATAT
>CAYOGO010000196.1:0-3048 GCA_964403405.1 uncultured Lachnospiraceae bacterium
TTATAACATACTTTGAAGAAGATAATCGTCCGCAGGCAAAGCTTGACAGAGATATCTACAAAGGCATGGGCGTTACGGTAGGCAGACTTCGTGAGGATACTGTTTACGACTATAAGTTTGTAGGTCTTTCACATAACACACTTCGCGGAGCGGCAGGAGGTGCAGTGCTTATTGCAGAGCTGCTTTACAGAGAAGGTTACCTCGTAAAGAGAATTTAATAAGAAGCTGATAATATAAAAGATCCTTGCAGTTTTGCTGCAAGGATCTTTTGCTGTTATTGTTCAACCACATAGAATGTGTTCTTGCGGTATTCCCAAGAGTCAATTCCGGAATAATTATAGTCGGACCATACACCGTGCTTGTCACCCGTTGTGTTTGCGGCACTGCCGACATAACCGCCCTCATATTCAATAAATATATTATCATAGTATGGTATGAGCCATTCCTCCTGATCTGCAAGGGTCCTTATGAGCCATTTACGACTGTATTGGAATATGTTATTGTAAATGGCACTGTCATCACCCTCTGGGCGTCTGCAAGCACCGAGACCTGTTATGTGGAAATACGGACCGCCGTTTACGTTGCTGGAACGCATTGCTCCCCAACCATAGCCTGCAAAGCGGCAGATATTATTGTATATCTTAAAGCCCTTGATGTATGATTTCTCATTGCCTGCATCGAGATATTGGAAGTATTCAATATTTGCGTTTGTAGTGTCGAGGAGATTGTCATGATATTGTATGTTTTCGTACGTGTTGTTTGAGCCCTGCTGTGTTATGCCGGTGTCAAAGCAATCGTGAACATAGCAATATGCGATGGTAAAGTTTGTACCACTGCCCCAAAGCTCAATTCCGTTACCGAAGCGAGTATTGCTGGCACCGTCACCCTGATAGCAACCGCCTATGTATGATACCTCACAGTTTTGTATCGTGCAGTTGTTTCTTCCTGCATTTATTCCGTGGCTGCCGCCATATTGTACCCAAAGGTTGTCAATGGTAGTTCCGTCCTCACAGCTCATTATGGTGCCTTTGGTGTTGAACTCTATGCTGTCAAATACATCGGCGGGGTTACCTGCCTTACAGCACATGTAGAGATAACCGTAATCTGTATCAAACAAGCGAGCATAGTTCTTTTCGGTTGATGAGAAGAAGTAAAGGTCAAGCGTATTCATTGTTTTGTAAGAAAACGGCTCCTTAGTCCAGTCATTCAAAACAGGTGTATGAGAGTAATCAGGGCATATCTTGATTGCGACCTTTTCGCCGTGGTTAAGTATTACGGCACCTATATCACTATCATCAAAAAAGTATGTGTACTTCCATACGTCCGGTGCGACCTCTATCCATTCATATTCAACTGCACCGTCAACGGGAGAACCCCAGATTCTCGGTTTTATGCCCTCTCCGTATGCGGAGTACGTAACGCCTGCAACGGTACCCATGTGACCTCTGAAAATATCACCGCGCTTGAACAGTACAGCATCACCCTTTTTGAGCTCTTTTGCATTTGTAACACGGTCAAGCGTTGCCCATGAGGTCTCAGGCGTCAAGCCGTCATTACTGTCGTTACCATCATTTGATACATAGTAGGCTGTGCCCGTGTATGTGATGGTGGTCGTTGAATTTATTATCATGTTCTTTAAATTATCTGCCTTGGCGTCTATCTCTGCCAAAAAGACATCATCGGCAACCTTCATGAGGTAGTCATCTATCTTTGAGACCTCACTTATCTCATTTATTTCGATAGAGTTGATCGAAGCGGTCTTATATACAAGATCAAATCCAAAATAGGATTCCAAAAGCTTGTGCACAGCTGGTCCATCCTCGTAGTAATCGTCATTTGCGACTGTTCCGAGGTACAACCTTTTGCCGACGGTCTTTATGATGTATTCATCCTTTTTAAGGTCGGACGTCAGCTCCTGATACTGCCTTGTGCCCACATTGCCGAGCACGATCGCTTTTTCATATGCTCCGTCTGTCACTATCTCAAGCTTTAAGCCGTAAAGTTCGTTTATGTATTCTCTGATAACGTTTGCGGCTCTGTCATCTGCACTTTTTGCAAGAATGACATATTCCGAAATGTCGCTTCCGAGCAGCTTTATTGAGCTTACGGGGTAATCATGCCTGTGAATGATGCTGTTATTGCCGGATGAGAATTCCTTTTTACTTACACTTGTTGCAAGAAATTCCGATACAAAGGTCTCATACGCTTTGGGAAGCATGGAATTTGTGCCGCCCGTTATGACTATTTTTCCGTTTTCGATTTTTACGGAATAATCAAGATCGCGCAGATCATTTTTTGCATTGATCACTTCATCCCTTTGGATATTGCCGATTATGATCTCGTATTCCGAGGCAACATCAGCATTGCCAAATGACAATGTGTATCCCGTTGCACTGAGAATGTCGTCAATGACCCTTTTGTTTATATCGGGATCACTGCATACGACGGTGTAATTTTCAAGGGAATTGCCGTCAATAAAAAAACCATCGGGCGAATTGCCGTAGCGGAATACAGTGTCAATTGCGGAAAGATCGTCGACGCTGCTGCTTTTGCATATCTCGGCTAATTGATCTATTGCATCATCGTAGAGCTTTTCCGACCCTGCAATTACGGTGATCTTGTTGCCGACGGATTTGATAAGATGATCGCGGCTTCTTAAAGTCGTGCTTGATGCTGCTGAAGCTGATTCTGCTCTGTTTGTCCTGCCTATGAGTATCTCGTATTTTTCTTCATGTTGCTCAAGGTCCTCATCAATAATGTCATCATGCATCGTCAGCGAAATACCCTTGTCGAGCAGAGCGATACTCAATCTGAGTGCAGCCTTCTGAGCACTGAAATCAAATTCAGGATAAATGATCGTAAAGTCCGATATTGTGGCAGTCTCAACGCCCGGCGTGGGTGTGTTGTCCGGAGTGGGGTCTGCAACGCTTGCGGACGGCGTTGGCAGTACCGACTCATTCGGAGTGCATGCACATATCAGGCTTACAATGCAAATTGCCGCAAGCATGGATAAAATGATCTTTTTCATTTTTGATCTCCCTTTTGTAT
>CAYOGO010000197.1:0-3036 GCA_964403405.1 uncultured Lachnospiraceae bacterium
GAATAAGAACGTAAAGCCAATGCTCATTGCATTTGGCTCGGGAGTTGCGGTATGCGTTGTTGTGCTGCTGCCGTTCTATATAAGGATGGGCTTTGATGATCCTGCATGGATAATAAAGCTGTATATGTCAACGGTAGGCGATCAATACAGCTATGCCACAATGAACGGATTTAATTTCTGGGCTATGCTTGGCAAGAACAATGTGAGTGCATCATCCACGATACTTGGGCTTACGTATTCGCAATGGGGAATGCTTGGCGTAGGTCTTGCCATATTCCTTTCGATATGGTTCATGGTAAAGGCAACAAGGCAAAGGATGGCACCGCAGATACAAAAGGCTGCACCGCTTATAGTTTCGCTTGTCGTGTATGTTACGGTATTTACATTTGCTCATAAAATGCATGAGAGATACTTGTTTGCGGCAGTGGCACTTTGCCTGTGCGTATTTATAGTCACACGGGAGCGAGGCTTTATGTGGCTTGCGTTGATGTTTTCGGCAGTGATATTTATTAACACATACTATATCTATAATCTGAATGTGATGTATGTATGGTCACATCCTAAGCCGGGAGATAAGCTTGTAATGCTATTTGGCGGTCTGGAGGTATTGTCATTTGTAATGATGATAGTATTGACAGTTAAGGTCGCAATAAAAAATGCAGTATCTGAGCCACCGTCATTGAAAAACAGAACAAATGGAGAGGACGATAGGGAAGTATGACTGAAAGAAAAAAAATGTTAAATGAAAAACGCTTAAAGCAGGCTTGCGATAGGTCCTATTACAAAATGAAATTGAGCAAAAAGGATGTTATAATAATGTCGGCGATGACGATTATTTATGCATTGATAGCATTTATTTATCTGGGCTCGATCTGGACACCGAAAACATATTGGACATCCACCAAAAAATATGATAGCTTTGTTGTTGACCTGGGCGAGGAGGTACATGTTTCCCGTATAAATTTCTATTGCGGCACTGAAGGAATGGACAACGGTGACCGTGAATATCTGCAGATGCGTATACTGTATTACGATAATGCAACGGGCATATACCAGAAAATGTACAAGGCTGCTGAAAACGGCTCCTCCACGCGTGAAGAGCTTGCATACATGTGTCTTAACCAGACAGAGTTTAAGATAATTACAATGGAGCCGGACTATCATCCTGACGTAAAAACAAGGTATCTGAAGTTCATAACACAAAAAACAGGGCTTCAGCTGGGAGAGATAGGCATTTTTGCGGAAGGCAGCACAACGGCAATTCGTGCTACTGTAATAGAAAGTAATGTCAGCGAAGAATCGGGCAGTGTGGAAGCACTGTTTGATGAGCCGTGGTCAGTGGCGTATTCGTATGATTCGTACAACAGCACATATTTTGATGAGGTCTACCACGGTGTAACTGCTTATGACTATATAATGGGTAATTCTCCGACTGAATGGACGCATCCTCCGCTCGGTAAGCTGCTCATTGCAGGCGGCATGCTGATATTCGGAAAATCAATGTTCGGTATGCGTGCCATGGGTACGATATTCGGCATATTGCTTGTTCCGTTGATGTATCTTTTCGGTAAAAAGGTAACAAAGGACAGCTGGGGCGGATTTGCGGCGGCATTCCTCATGATGTTTGATTTTATGCACTTTACGCATTCGAGAATATCATCAATAGACGTTTACGGCGTGACATTTGTGCTTTTGATGTTCTATTTTATGTATGATTTTTATGCATCGCGGCCGCAAAACCTCGGACTTAAAAAGAGCTTTGCATTGCTCTTGGCATCAGGCTTTTTTATGGGCTGTGCAATATCCGTAAAGTGGAACATGGCATATGGAGCAGTGGGACTTGCCATCGTGTTTGCCATTGCAGTATTTGAGCAGATGTGGCACAGACGACTTATAGTAAAGAATGGTCTTGAGGACCAAAATCCGTGGACAAAGACGTTTATTACGGACAACATAGTAAAAACGGGCATATTCTGTGTGCTTGCATTTATTGTGATCCCAATAACGCTGTATTTTATAACATTTATGCCGTATGTACACGGAGAGACGGGCACAAGGTATACATTTGCGGAAATAATCAATGTCAATCTTGAAGCGTTGAAATTCCATGGCTCAGGTGTAGTTGATGCACGACATTATTTTGAGGCGGCATGGTATACATGGCCCGTTATAGGCAGACCATTGTACATGTATGCTTCGGCGGATAATGCAAGCATGATGCTTGGTGACACTACCGTGTCCTTCAGAGGAACGATAGTTACCATGGGTAATCCCGCTGTATGGTGGGTAGGTATTGCCTGTGTGGTGGTTGCACTTGCAATAGCATTGAAAAAGAGGGATCGACGCATGTTGCCCGTATTCATTGCCATATTCATACAGTATCTGCCGTGGGTTTTTGTTGAAAGAAGCACATATATATATCATTATTTCCCGATATTGCCGTTTGTGATGCTGTGCATTGCTTATGTGATCGTGTACGTAAAAAACAATGTTCCGCACGGAAAAAAGGCTATCGGTGTGTATTTTGCGATAGTGGCTTTACTGTTTGTGATATTCTTCCCGGTACTTACGGGCATAAGAGTACCATCAAGCTATATTGAAGCACTGAAATGGTTGCCCTCATGGGGATTTTAATAAGAAAAAGCGTTGCAATGATATATCATTGCAACGCTTTTTTATGCTTTTGTCATTATAGTGATGTTTTGAGCTGCTTCGCCCGTTTCGTCAACAACTATCTTTAATATTTTTGTGGCCTGAGCGGATGTGATCTCGTTTGCTTTTATTACTATGTTGATAGCGCCCTCCTCAACAAAGGCAATGGCATCCGTAAAGCCCTTGGCTTTAATGAGATTTTCCAATTTTAGCTCCTGCTCCATGAGTGCGGCAATGTCAAGAAGTCTTTGCTCCGCTTCCTTTTTTACGGCTTCATCCGCATTGTCATTGCCGGATATTGTTTGAACATATTTCATTTCCATATCTCTTATGCTTTGACGATTTGCACGGTAAGCATCAAAATAGTCCTGCTGTGAGGTAGTG
>CAYOGO010000198.1:0-3029 GCA_964403405.1 uncultured Lachnospiraceae bacterium
TTCAAACAAAAGACCGTCCGTGTAAAATGTCAATATCGCAGGTGTTCTCTCTCCCTCATATGACAATTCCACATTACGCTTTGACAGCACCGCTCCGTTCGGCTTATTTCCGTTATCCTTTGATTTTTTGAACAGCATGGCAATATACACAAAGCAAAGTATCACCGAAACTGCTATCATGCATTCAAACATTATATTCAGTATTTTATCCATGTGCAACCTCAATCAAAATCGGTAATGATCTCTTTCGGCGGTTCCTCAAGCCATTTTGGGTTCTTCATATATTTTTGAAGCGTTGCGAACGCCCTTGCATATGAATGACCGTCGCCTATTCTCTCGTCACACATTATTCCGAGAGGCATCTGTCTTTCAAGAACTATTTCCCCGTCCTTCATTTTCGGAATATCCTCAAGATTTCCTATCGAATATATACCGCCGCATGTTCCGAAATTATAAACATGATGGAAAATATGATTCGTTCTTATGCTTGCAAGGTTTGTTATGACCATTGTTGCGTGGAACGGACTTGCATCAATTATAGCCTTGGGCAGCATACCATGCTTGTCGGCAAAGCGGAGCACCGTTGTGGCAAAATTAATAAGTCCGGGTATTTTAACCAATGTTTTTAATATCTTATCTGTTTCGTTCGCATCGTTATGACGATTGTTTGCAACAAATTCATTTATTTTTCTGTTAACATCAAAAATAGTATCCGTCAGCTCAAACTTCATCTTACCCATGGATTCCTCTGCATTTTCTCCATTACGCAGCACTACCATGGCAATAGCAACCTCATTTCGCGCGTATATCTTTTTATTGGCAACAAACCTGTTCAAGAATGGGTGCACACACATCGTTCTCAGCATTCCTGCAATGACTACCGCCAGATAACTGAGCTGCACACCCTGCTTTCTTGCCTCTATTACGTAATCGTGCAACGGCTGGTACGGCAAACGCACCGTGGTCGCATTACATGCATCGCTCCTATCTATCATAAAATACGGAACTATCGTATACATGTTACCGATCTTATCTTTTACTCTTTTTCCGTCTGCTCTGAATCCAAACACCGTGTAAAACCTCTACTTTCGATATGTAATTTGCAAACACAGCCATATAAAACGTGCCTGCTTTAATATTACCACAATAAAGTGATTTTTTCAATAGATAAATAAAAAATTTTTAATTATTTCAAGCTCAGGATAACATCCATTGCCATATACGCAATTATTACGGCAAAGGATAACACTATCGGTATATAATGGTAAAAGCGTATCCTTTTCTCCGATTCAAGTTTTTCTCTCACTTTGCCCTTTTGTATATATCCACCTTCTCCATCGGGGGTTTTTGTAAAGCTTCGCATAACATACAAAAGAGATACTATTGCTATAACAACGGCAACGGCAACCGCTATGTTCATTATCATTGACACGATCATATCGCTCGTTGTTGCCTCGATCACCTCGTTTGTACCCTCCAGTGCGCTCATATTGTCGGATATTATCGTTATAATACATGATATTCCGTTGTTTATAAGGTGAATTATCATGCCCGAATAAATAGAATTTGTAGCGTACACCACATAGCACAAAAGTATACCGCCCAACACCTTCGGAACGATAGTGTAATGGCTCAAATGTACCATACCGAAATATGCACCCGTTATAATTATCGCAAACCATTTTGACTTACCCTCAAGTCCACGCATCATTACTCCGCGCATTGATATTTCCTCAAGCACGGGAGCTATCAATACACCCGAAACAATCATCAGCAGTATTGCGGATGTTGTATATGCCGGGGGCACCTGAGGAAGCTCTATGTTCGTAAACAGTGATGAAACATAGTAGTTCACGCTTGTAAGCGCAGTGTTACCCACAAGCATCAAAAAACCTATTACGACTGTTAACCCTATCTCTTTTCCCGATAAAGGGTTGAGCCTCAGTAATTCGGACTTATTGCCATTGTATATTTTCAGCATCAAAAGTATCGGCAATCCCAAATACAGTATTTGGAACACAATGGTCATGCCGTAATACACGACCGCATTATTATCATACTCCAAAGCAATATTCTCATTCATTGTAATGAATGACGATACAGCTATGCTCACTGCAAAATACCACAATGTAAATAAAAGCATAAATAAAGCCGCAGATGAAAAGCTCGGATATGTCTTTTTCTTATCCAATGCAAAATCAGGCTTTTGTTCAAAATTATTATCGCTCATAAATGTCTCCGATCATAACAAATTATACACCTGTGTTGACTTATCCCTGTATGTCATATCCACCATAACGTCATTGCCTATGTAAACATTATTCTGTTCAAGTATGCTTTTAACCGTACAGTATGCGATCTCAGGTGTATTGCTCTCCTTGCTTAAATGGGACAGTAAAATATATTTTATATTGCTGTCCATAAGCTTTAATATGGTATCCGCACAGTCCTCATTTGAAAGGTGCCCCTTTTTTCCCGCTATTCGTTGCTTGAGCATTGCAGGATATGTACACTCCGCAAGCATTTTTTTGTCGTAATTGGATTCAAGCAGCAAAAGCTGTGAGCCCATGACCGCATTTATTATACTGTTTGAAACACATCCCGTATCAGTGACTATGCTGACCTTTTTATTCTCATTTTCAATTGTATAGCCTATCGGGTCCACTGTATCGTGCGAGGTTTTAAAATTTCCGACACAAAGGTCATCAATGTACATTTCGGAATTATTATTGACATACCTCATACACATTACGGGAATGTCTCCTAACTTGTCCTCCATTGCCGCCCATGTCTTTTCGTTTGCGTAAACAGGTATATTGTACTTTCTCGACATGACACCCACACCCTTTATGTGATCTGAATGCTCGTGCGTTATAAATATCCCCTTTATGCTATCAGGTCGCACACCAACGTTGAGCAGTGCGGTCTCCGTTGCCCTTGCGGATACACCGCAATCTATAAGAATCTTACTTTTTCCGCCCGCAATAAGCGTTGTGTTACCACTGCTTCCGCTGAACAGCGAGCATACC
>CAYOGO010000199.1:0-2995 GCA_964403405.1 uncultured Lachnospiraceae bacterium
AGAATATTGTATCACAATATTGTAAATATTGCAACAGAAATATTTTTTTGGCAAAAGATCATCGCATGCAACTTTACACTGCTGATAAAAAGATCGGCAGTGATATCTTCTCCGCCGATCTTATTTAAATATCATTTTGAAAAATACCTTCGCTCTTTGTTTTTCTTTTTTGCGGTATTTATTCCGGCGATCCCAGATGCAAGACCTGCAATCAATGCTATTATAACGTTGCAAAGCAGATCACCATCAAAGCTTACTCCTCCAAAAAAAATAAGCCCCATAAGTATCGTTATAAGCACATAGCACAGCCCTGACGCCATGCCTGCAAGCCAGCCCATTTTTGACACAGTTTTACCGCATATAAGCCCTGCAATACATATGCTTGCAATGCGTATTACCTGAACTATGTACGGCGAAACACCATCATCTATGCCGGTAAGCAATAACACCACTGCGCTTATCAATAAAAGCACGACCGTTATAATTATTGCAAGAGCTGAAGCCTTCAGTACGATCAAGCCGTATTTTATGTACATCCTGCTCAGTGATACATCTCGGGAAATATCATCCGTGCCTTTTACTTTGTTCGTTTTTTCAATAGCCATTACAATTCCTCCGTAATAACGGTACAACACCGTCTCTTTTAGTAATAACTATGATGAACGAGACAAATATATGCAAAAACTATTGATCCTTATTCGCTGAGTAGACCTTTTTCTTGAGGAGCTCAAATTCAGCTCTTATTTTATCAAGTGAAGAATTGGCATCCATTGCAATAGTCTGTGCCTGTTTTATTTTTTCCTTTGACTCAATTACCAATGCATCCATATCAGCCCTAAGCTTTGCAATGTACTCATCAACTTCATTTTTATCGTAGCCCAAAAATGCTGTTTTAAATGTTTTACTCATTTTGTCGATTGTCCTGTCAATATACCAATTTTACGCCGCTGTGCTCACATATCTCAATGAAGCCATCATTCGGTTTTTTGTCCAAAACAACTATGTCAATATCATCCATTTTAGCAAACGTGTACTGAAAGGATTTATCTATTTTGGAGCTGTCCATAGCCAAAATTATCTTTCTCGCACGCTTAACGACGGCTTTTTTCAGCTGTGCCTCGTCATAATCTCCGCATGTAAAGCCGAAATCTGATGAAAAGCCCGATGTTGACATTATTGCAGTGTCGACATTCACCGAGCCTATCTGTTCAACAGCCTGAATGCCGCATACGGACAATGTGTCACGGTTTACCCTGCCTCCAAGCAGATTTACGTCTATTTTGCTCCTTTTTGAAAGCTCAAGAGCAATGTTCGGTGCTGCCGTTGTCACGGAAAAGAATGCATTCTCTATCATTGTCGCAATAAGCATCATTGTGCTGCCTGAATCGAAATAAATGGAATAATCCGGTTCAATGTACTTAAGTGCATTCATTGCGACCTGTGTTTTTGCGATCACGTTTGCGGCGGCTCTTATGCTGTACTTGTCATCAGGTGAATTACTTGAGTTAATGGACTTTGCACCGCCCCTGATCTTCACTACCTGACCGTTTTTTTCAAGCAGTTCTATATCACGTCTTAGTGTCATAGTTGACACCTCAGGGTACATCAATCCAAGCTCCTCATATGTTACCTGACCGTTTGCCTGTATGTAATCATTTATTGATTGGCGTCTGAACGTATTCATACTTATCCCTCACATTACAAATTAGGTAATTTTTTAGGAACACGAAGCTCATCGATCACTATATAATCCGGCAGACCCTTTACATACGGCAAATGCACCTCACCCTGTATCAACGGCAATGCATAATTCTTAAAGCTGTCCGTAATATTATTGCCCTTTTCGTTTATCCACTCTCTCGGAATTACCTTTTCTGTATTAGCGGCGTTCTCAAGCGATGCAGGAACTATATCGATCACATACGGAGAATTACTTCTTCTCTCAAACGCACTCATAACACCCGACATACCGTTCAGTGCAAACTCAAACGCCTTTACACCTGCAAGGTATGCTTCCTCATAGTCCGTGCCCGACATCATGTGGGAAGCACATCGTTGCGAAATATCGGGATTTACGGTCTTTACTCTCTTTATAACGTTACGCTTGACCTCGTCAGCCAGCACGCTTGAAAGACCACCCAGCTGTTGATGTCCGAATTTATCCTGTGTATTCTTGCTTGAAGAAAAATACGGTTTTCCGTCGGCGTTCCTTACACCCTCCGAAACGACCGCAAAGACCATTGTCTGCCTGTCAAGCTTATTGCTTATGTCTGACAAAAAGGTATCAAGATCAAAAACAGTCTCAGGCAAATATATCATATCCGCTATCTGCCGTGAATTATACTGTGCAAGGCAGGTAGATGCTGCAAGCCAGCCTGCATTTCTGCCCATTGTTTCCATAATAATAACAGTTTTTGAATTAGGATACGAAAACGTATCATATGCACACTCGCACAATGTAGTATTGAGATACTTCGCCGCACTGCCGAAGCCGGGACAATGATCCGTACCGAAAAGGTCATTATCTATCGTTTTCGGGATGCCGTTTACCTTTATATCATAGCCGTGAATCTTAGCGTACTGTGTCAGCTTGTTTGCGGTATCCATAGAGTCATTTCCACCGTTATAGAAAAAATAACCTATATTATGCTCCTCAAACACCTCAAAGATCCGCTTATACTCATCATCATCAAAATCGTTCGGTAAAACATGTCTGCAAGAAAAAAGTCCTGAGGACGGTGTGTATCTGAGCTTCCTTATTTTATCATCCGAAACATCCGTCAGATCGATCAGCTCCTCATTGAGCACACCTTCTATTCCGCCCACGGCACTGTATATTCTGTCAACAACACCAGATTTTTTTGCAGCATCATAAGCACCCACAATGCTTGAATTAATGACCGCCGTCGGTCCGCCTGATTGAGCAAGCAATACGTTTTTCATAGTATGATTCCCCTTTGTTGTAAAAAATGATTGTTTTGATATGTGATTATAT
>CAYOGO010000200.1:0-2913 GCA_964403405.1 uncultured Lachnospiraceae bacterium
ATATAATATATTCGATATAAAGTAAAATGATAATTTTCTCTATGTCAATAAAAAAATTTTATATATGAGGCTTTTAAGTCGATGTTAGATGATAAATTGAATACACTACTGGCACTTGCTGAATGCAAGAATTTTACAAGAGCAGCGGAAAAGCTGTCCCTTACTCAACCTGCGGTAAGCAATCACATAAATCAGCTTGAAAAGGAGTGCAATGCAAAGCTCTTTTTGAGGGGAAAACATGAATTTAAGCTGACCTCAGAGGGCGAGATAGCAATAATGTACGCACGAAGATTGAAGGCTCTGCACGAAAAGATGCTTTTGGATATTGAAAACGAAAAGAAGAATATCTCAAATTTCAGAATAGGCATAACACATACCTCCGAGAATAACAATATCACGGAGACGCTTGCAAAGTATGCCAATCTGCATTCAAACATTACAATAACAATTATTACTGATGCAATAAAAAATCTTTATGATAAGCTTGAAAATTATGAGCTTGATATTGCGATAGTTGACGGTAAGCGTCTGTCGTTAAACCTCAATTATCTTATGCTTGACACAGATTATCTTGTTTGCGTTGTGAGCAATGACAATCCATTAGCAAAGCAAAATATGATAACCGTAAGCGAGCTGAAACGGCAGAATATGATACTTCGTCTGCCGACATCGGCAACACGCCAGCTTTTTGAGGCAACATTGATAAGCATAAACGAGTCAATAGAGAATTTTAATGTTTCGCTTGAGGTAGACAATGTCTCGACAATAAAGCAGCTTGTGGTAAAGGACCTTGGTGTTTCCATATTACCCCAAAGTGCGTGTATTTCCGATGTGAGAAAGGGTAAGCTGACGATATTACCCGTAGAAAATCTTAGCATGATGAGAGAAATGAACATAGCTTATAATAAGGACTTTGCCCACAGTGAGGTGCTTAAGGAAATAGTTGAGCTCTACAACAAGGTGACACATAACACGTAATTTTTTGTATTATTATGTTGTATATTGTTTTTTTTTTATTTTTATGCTATAATACTATGGTCTATGGGCTTCATTTTGCGAGATTTGGGGTCCGATGCTGCAAAGGAAAGAATAATGGACTTTAATATGAAATATTCTGTTTTAATGAGTGTATATAAAAACGAAAAAGCGAATTTTTTTGCTCAGGCGGTGGACAGCCTGCTCAACCAAACCGTCGCACCCGATCAGATCGTATTGGTCAGGGACGGTGAGGTGTATAGTGAGCTGCAGGAGACGATAGATCGATATGTAAATGGCTATCCTGATATTTTTACGTATCTTCCGCTTGACGAAAACGGCGGACTTGGCAAGGCGTTGCGCTACGGGCTGGAATATTGCAGAAACGAGCTTGTTGGAAGAATGGACAGTGATGATATATCCGTTCCATATAGATTTGAGCGTCAGCTTGAATTCATGAGCAATAATCCAGATGTTGACATCGTGGGCGGCAATATATCGGAATTTGTGAGTGATCCTGCTGTTGTAGCAGACTATCGCATCGTTCCGCAAACGAATGACGAAATATCCGCATACTTAAAAAAGAGAAATCCATTCAATCATATGACTGTTATGTTCAAAAGGAGCTCTGTCGAAAAGTCGGGCTCATATGAGGATTTTTATTTGTTTGAAGATTACTATCTGTGGGTAAGAATGTATATTGCAGGTGTTGTTTTTGCTAATATCGATGAAATATTGGTAAATGTTCGTATTGGCGACATGTCAAGCAGACGAGGCGGTATGAGGTATTACCGAAGCTGTGCAAGATTGCTGAAATATATGAGAAAAAACCATATTATCGGTTTTGTTGATGAAGTAAAACAGTCCACTGTGAGGTTTTGCGGTTATGTTTTACTACCGAACAAAATGCGTGAGTGGGCGTATAAAAGATTTTTAAGAAAGAATGATAAGGCGGAATAATGGCCTTTGTTGTAACGGAGGAAAAATGGAAAAGATCATTAAATATGATGATATAAGATATTTTGCATATACAAATGCCGATCTTATAAAGGGCGAAGCAAAGAAGATAGTTCTTACATTTCACGGTTTGGGCTTTCAAAGTATGTTTTACGAGCATCCTGATAGTGCTTATACCGATGCACAAAATGGTATTATCGAGATCGTGCCATATTACGACCCTTGGTGCTGGATGAATCAGCAGACAGTTGATTACGTTGACGAGCTCGTTGATGTGATCAAAGCTCATTTTTGTCTGGGTGAAGAAGTCAAGGTCATTGCATCGGGCGGCAGCATGGGAGGTATGTGTGCTCTGGTGTACACATATTATTCAAAGCACAAGCCTGCAAGATGTGTTACAAATTGTCCCGTGTGCGATATGCCGTATCATTTTACGGAGCGCGACGACCTTCCGAGAACGCTGTATTCAGCATATGGTAATTGCGATTGTTCCATGCATGAGGCTCTCAAACAGCATTCACCGTACCACCTTGCGGAGAAAATGCCCGATATTGAGTATGTGATATTCCATTGCACGGCGGATCAGGATGTCAGCTTTGAAAAGCACGGATCAAAATTTGCCGCTAAAATGAAGGAATGCGGAAAAAACATGACCTTTATTCCCGTGCCTGACAGAGGACATTGCGATCTTCCCGAGGAATTTGCAAGGCAGTACAGAGAGATAATAAGAAAAGATTTTTGACGAAAAATAAGCCGACGGATACATATCCATCGGCTTTTGTAATCAGAGTACTTTACTTAAAAAATCCTTTGCTCTTTCGGTTTTTGTATTGCGGAAAAACTCATCCGGAGTGCCTTCCTCAAGAATTTTTCCCTCATCCATAAATAATATCCTGTTTCCTACCTCACGGGCAAAGCCCATCTCGTGTGTAACGACGATCATTGTCATGCCGTCATCGGCAAGCTCCTTCATAACATCAA
>CAYOGO010000201.1:0-2900 GCA_964403405.1 uncultured Lachnospiraceae bacterium
GTATAAGATGGAGGATGATGATCTTAAATTTACGTTGATGCCCTTTTACCATCCCGCAGCAATAATATACCGCAGAGAGCTTGCCGAGGTGTACAAACAGGATATGAGAAAATTTAAGCAGGTCTGTATCGAAATGCTTGAAAAAAATGTCTGATACACTAATTGTGAACAATTTATTAATTTTTACCCCGAAAGCTATTTACAAAACATGCTACTGTGTGCTATAATATAATGAAATAAAAATGTGCGAATTATATAACGAACACAGTATTTACAGGAGAAATTTTATGAAAAGTATGACAGGATACGGCAAAGCACAGTGCTCCGTGAACGGAAGAACGGTTGCCGTTGAAATGAAATCGGTGAATCACCGATTTCTTGAGCCTTCCTTCAAAATGCCCCATATTTTTAATATGTTTGAGGATGAGCTTAAGCGTAAATTAAAGAATACACTTTTCAGAGGCAAGGTGGATATATATATATCATACCGCGACGAGAGTGATAATGTGGCGGATATAATTCCGAACAGACCGGTAATTGCAGCATATATGGCTCAGCTCAAGGCTGTATGCGATGAGTACAATATACCATTCAATGTTACATCGGATATGATACTTTCTCTGCCGGATGCATTTGTGAAGAACACCGATGATCATTCCGAAAATGACGATGAGATAAAGGCTGTTTTGTTTGAGGCTTTTGATGCTGCGCTTGCAAGCTTTGTTGAAGCAAGAGCGAGGGAGGGCGAAAATCTTAAGGCTGATATATGCTCACATCTTGATAGGATAGAGCAATATATGGAAAAGATAAAGGACAGAGCTCCCGATATTGAAGCATCTCTCAGAGAGCGGCTCAAGGAAAAGCTTGTGAACACACTTGGTGAAATGACTGCCGAAACGGGCATTACGGTTGACGAAAGCAGGCTCAATACAGAGGTCGTGTACTACGTCGAAAGGGCATGCATTGATGAGGAAACAGTCAGAATGGCCAGCCACATCAAGGCAATGCGTAAGGAAATAGATGACGGTGTCAATATCGGCAAAAAAATGGACTTTATGGTTCAGGAAATGAACAGAGAAATAAATACGATAGGCTCAAAGTCATCTGATTTTGACATTGCATCAACTGTTGTTGCCGTAAAGAGCGAGATCGAAAAGATCAGAGAGCAGATACAAAACGTTGAGTGATCGGAGACGTAAATGAAATTTATAAATATAGGTCACGGTAATATTGTATCGTCTGATAGGATAATTGCAATAGTTAATCCGGACTCCGCTCCGATAAAAAGGCTAATACAGGAGGCACGTGATGCCGGAAAGCTTGTTGATTCCACATACGGAAGGCGTACAAGAGCGGTGATCATAACCGATAGCGAGCACGTGATACTCTCCTCCGTACAGCCGGAGACAATGGCTAACAGAATAAATTCGTTGTCAGAAGGCGGAGATATTGAATATAAAACGGAATGAGGTCGTATAATGAAATACATTAATAAAAAGAACAGCGAGCTTATGATAGTATTCTCAGGCCCGTCGGGTGCAGGCAAGGGTACATTAAAGGATCTGTACATGAAGGATCACGGTGACAGAACATATTTCTCCGTTTCCGCAACAACAAGAGCTCCCAGACCGGGCGAGGTTGACGGTGTTGATTATCTTTTTGTTTCAAGGGGAAAATTTGAGCAGATGATAGAGCAAAATGAGTTTCTTGAATGGGCATTCGTACATGGTGAGTATTACGGTACACCAAAGCAGCCTGCTTACGATAATTTGAGCAACGGCAAGGATGTTATTTTTGATATAGACGTTCAGGGCGGACTGCAAATAAGAGAAAAGCTCCCCGATGCTCTTATGGTATTTATCGTTCCGCCGAATACAGACGTGCTTGAAAAACGTCTCAGAGGCAGGGGCACCGAAACGGAAGAAAAGATAGTAAAGCGTCTGCAAAATGCAATAGCCGAGCTTGAATACATGAAGGATTACGATTATGTGATAATTAACGATGTGCTTGAGGATGCTTATGATAAGCTTAAAACTGTAATCAACGCTCAAAGACAGTCACATACATTTTTTGAAGTAAAATAATAAAAATTTAGTATATATTTTTGAAAGGATTTTAGTTATGATAAGAGCAAATATGTCAGAAATTTTGAAAAAGTCAAGAGATAAGTATACACTTGTGCTTATGTCCTCAAAGGCGGCAAAGGTGCTTATCCAGAGAGATGTTGAAAGATCCAATGCAGATCCGATGCCTAAAGATGCATACTCATTGAAGGATTCCTCAAAGCATCTTTCCGAGGCAGTAAAGGGTATTGAAGAAGGCTACATCACGCTTAAAACAGAGGAAGAAAAGCAGGCAGAGGCTGAAGCTGAAACTGAAGAAGAAGCAGCTGTTCAGGAATAATGGCAAGCTATGCACGGGTGGTGATAGACCTTCCCCATCCATCATTGGATCAGCCGTTTGATTATATCATTCCCGATGAATTAAATGATAAGATATTTGCAGGGGTAAGAGTCAAAATACCGTTTGGAATAAAAAATAAGATGATAGACGGCTATTGTCTTGAGATATCGGATACAACGGATTGTCCTTTACAAAAGCTGAAGCGTATAGACTCCGTTTACGAGGACGAATTTGTTCTGCTTGAAAGATTTATCCCGATAGTGGAATGGATGAGGTACGAATATCATTGCACATATCTTGAAGCGATACGCTGTTTTGTGCCACCATTTGCAAAAAAAATAAGATCACCAAAATATGTCGATATTGTGTCACTGACTGCAAAGGACTCCGACATTTCAGATTTTATTGCATCAAACGGCAAGAGAGCACCCGTTATGTGCAAGGTTCTCATGCTGCTGATGGATTCCCCCGAAATGGCAAAGGACGATATTGTACTG
>CAYOGO010000202.1:0-2887 GCA_964403405.1 uncultured Lachnospiraceae bacterium
GGTATGTAACATTATTATGTTACGGTATTATTTATAAAAATGTGGACAGCGATAGTTAATTTTCTTGCGTCGATAATAGACTTGTTTTTCAAGCTTACGGGTAATTTTGGCGTTGCGGTAATTTTATTTACCGTGCTTGTTAAGGGTCTTATGTTGCCGCTTGACATAAAAAGTAAAAAATCAACGGCAAAGATACAGGAGATCAATCCCGAAATACAGCGTATAAGTGAGAAATACGCAAACGATCCCGAAAAGAGAAGCAAAAAGCTTCAGGAGGTGTATGCGTCAAATCACATCAATCCCTTGGGCGGATGCTTGCCTATGCTCATAACGATGCCGTTGGTAATAATAATATTTGCCGCACTCAGGCAAATTGCTGCACAGCATATGTTTGTTTATCTCCAGCAGCTCCTAGTTGATGCTGATGCATCCATGGGTGCCGTTATCGACAGCATAGTTGTATCGTTGGAGAGCTCCGATGTGATCACATCGTCATTTAAGGACATTTTGCCGAAGCTGTTCAACAACAGCGGTGAGCTTGCAAGAGGTCTTGAAAAATTACCTGAGGTAATAGGCGAGGATACATGGAATGTGCTTCAAAGCGCAATAAAGTCCGTTACATTTGAACAGGGACAGGCAACTGCACGTGAAATGGGATACAGCTTCCTTTGGATAAAGAATATATGGGCTCCGGATTCTCCGTTGAAGTCCATACTCGGAACATCCTTCAGCATAAAGAATCTTTTTAGCTCTGGTGCGGGTACTTATTGGGCACTTTGCAACGGTTTCTTCATTTTGCCGATAATTTCAACTGCGAGCCAGTATCTGCATACTTATCTCATGAACAGAAAGTCAAAGCAGGTCCAGAAGGATTACGACGAACAACACAAGAAGAAAAAATCATCAAAAACAGAGAATGCAGCAGATCCTCAGGCTTCAATGAAGCTTATGAACAAGATATTGCCCCTTATGTCACTCTATTTCTGTGCAACGTACAACGGTGCTTTTGCGTTGTATTGGACAATATCCAACTTTGTTTCGATCGCACAGTTCTTTGTAACAGAGAGAATATTAAATAAGAAGAAATCCGTCAAGGAATAATTGGAGGTCATTGTTATGACATTAGATTCGGTAGAAACAACGGGCAAAACGGTAGAAGAAGCGATCCTTGTTGCGGTTGCTCAGCTCGGAAAAAAGAGAGAGAAGCTTGACATTGAAATTCTTGAACAACCAGAAAAATCGCTTTTCGGTCTCATTCAGAAAAAGGATGCAAGGATCAGAGCAACGGTGAAGATAGACCTTGTTGATATAGCAACGGAATACCTCAAGAAGCTTTTTGAACACATGGGTGTTGATGCGGATGTTGAGGTAACACTCGATGATGAAACGCTTCACGGTGAGCTTAAAGGTAACAAAATGGGCGTTCTTATAGGTAAGAGGGGCGAAACTCTTGATTCGATCAGATATTTGCTCAGTCTACACCTCGGAAAGTACACGGACGACAGCAAGCTCAAGGTAGTGCTTGATTGTGAGGGATACCTTGCAAAGAGAGAGGAAGCATTGCAGAGGCTGGCAACATCGGTTGCACACAAGGTAAAAAAGAACCGCCGCAGAGTGGTGCTTGAGCCTATGAATTCGTATGAAAGACGTATAATTCACTCAACATTGCAGGACGATCCGTATGTAAAAACGGTGAGTGAGGGTGAAGAGCCGTTCAGAAAAGTTATAGTGGTGCTTAAATAAATATGGGAAGTACTATTGCAGCACTTTCAACTGCACCGCAGACGGCGGGAATACATGTAATAAGGATGAGCGGCGACAATTCGGTTGAAATTCTGAAGCGTGTGTTTGTGCCGGTAAAAAAAGTTGAATATTTTGAACATGCGCATATGTATTATGGGCATGTGGTGGATAACGGTGTAGCCTTGGATGAGGTATACGCCGTATCTTTCTATCAGCCCGTATCTTATACGGGAGAGAATGTTGTAGAGATACAGTGCCACGGATCAGGCGTTTTGTCGGGAGAAATATTAAAGCTCCTCTTAAAAAACGGTGCTGAGCCTGCTCAACCTGGAGAGTTTACAAAAAGGGCATTTCTGAACGGAAAAATGGATCTTGTTCAGGCAGAATCTGTAATGGAGCTCATTAATTCATCAAGCACGGCGGCATCAAAAAACGCATATGAGCAGTTAAATGGAGATCTTTCAGCAAAGATCAATAAATTGAAGGAAATATTTGTGTTTGTCATGGCAAATATAGATGTTGATATCGATTTTCCCGAGGCGGACATTGAGGTCGTAGACAGGCAGATGCTTATTGATAAGCTCAATGAGGCAAAGGGCATTGCACAAAGGATGCTGTCATCGGTCGATGAGGGCAGAGTTATAAAAGAAGGCATAAGGGTGGCAATATGCGGATTGCCGAACGCGGGCAAGTCCTCGCTGTTGAATATGCTTTTGGGAGAGGACAGAGCAATAGTTACCGAGATCCCGGGCACGACGCGTGATATAATAGAAGAATCGCTGACCGTAAACGGAGTGAGAGTGCGCCTTTTTGATACTGCAGGCATAAGGCAGTCACAGGATAAGGTCGAATCCATAGGTATCGAGAGAACAAGACGTATAATGGCGGATTGCGATATAGCCCTTGTTATGATAGACGGCAGCTTAAGTGATCTTGGGGATGAAAACCGACTTTTGCTTAGTGAAACAGAGCAAAAGGGATCTCGCCGTATCATTGTGGTAAATAAATCCGATATAGCGGTAAATGAGAATATAATTGCGGAGCTTAGGGACCTTGGTGCAGATCATGTTGTTATTTCCGCACAGACGGGTGACGGCAAGGATGAACTCAAAAACGCAATATACAATAAGGCACTCGGTGGTGC
>CAYOGO010000203.1:0-2829 GCA_964403405.1 uncultured Lachnospiraceae bacterium
CCTTGTTACCGTGACGTCCTGCCATCTTATCACCAACGGAGATTTTTCTCTTTTGAGCGATCGAAACTCTTACGAGCTTGTTCGTGCCCGGCTTGAGCTCATCTCTGTTTTCTCTTGTAAATATTCTTACGTCAACTACAACGCCGCCTTCACCGTGAGGAACCTTGAGGGATGAATCCCTTACTTCTCTTGCCTTTTCACCGAAAATAGCTCTGAGCAGTCTTTCCTCAGCTGTCTGCTCCGTTTCACCCTTAGGTGTCACCTTGCCGACAAGAATATCACCCGGCATTACCTCTGCACCGATGCGGATGATACCGTTTTCATCCAGATCCTTTATCATGTCCTCGCTGACATTCGGGATCTCTCTTGTTATTTCTTCAGGTCCGAGCTTTGTATCTCTTGCTTCTATCTCATATTCCTCGATATGGATCGAAGTGTAAACATCGTCTCTTACGAGACGCTCATTAATAAGTATAGCGTCCTCATAATTGTAGCCTTCCCAAGTCATGTATCCTACAAGCATGTTTCTGCCGAGAGCAACCTCGCCGTGATCCGTTGAAGAACCATCCGCCATAATATCGCCCTTGCTTACCTTTTCGCCTACCGAAACAAACGGCTTTTGGTTGATACATGTTCCCTGGTTGGAACGCTTGAACTTGAGCAAGTCATAATTATGTGTCTTGCCTTCATTATCTATAACAACGATCCTGTCGCTGTCTACCTTCTTTACATAACCGTCACAATCCGCAATTACCGTAACGCCTGAGTCCTTTGCGGCTCTGTATTCCATACCTGTGCCGACGATAGGGGACTCTGCTCTTACAAGCGGAACTGCTTGACGCTGCATGTTGGATCCCATCAATGCACGGGATGCGTCATCGTTTTCAAGGAACGGGATCATTGATGTTGCAACAGAAACGACCTGACGCGGCGAAACGTCCATGAGGTCTACTTTATCTCTGCTGATCTGCTTGATCTCGTAATTAACTCTCGCCATAACGAGCTCATTTACAAACCATCCGTTTTCATCAAGAGGCTCGTTGCCCTGTGCAATCGTGCAATACTCCTCTTTATCGGCAGTGATGTATACAACGTCGTTTGTTACACGCTTATTTTCTTTATCCACTACCTTGTACGGAGCTTCTATAAATCCGTATTCGTTTATTTTTGCATATGTTGCCAAGGAACCGATAAGACCGATGTTAGGACCTTCAGGTGTCTCGATAGGACACATACGGCTGTAATGGGAGTCATGTACGTCACGCACATCGGAGCTTGCTCTTTCTCTGCTCAAGCCACCGGGACCCAACGCACTCAAACGACGCTTATGTGTGAGCTCTGCAAGAGGATTCTGCTGATCCATAAACTGTGAGAGCTGTGAGCTGCCGAAGAACTCATTCAATGCCGCAACAAGAGGACGGATATTGATAAGATCGCTCGGGGTTGCAGCTTCCATATCCTGTGTCTGCATTCTCTCCCTTACAACACGCTCTATTCTCGACATACCTATACGGAACTGTTGCTGCAAAAGCTCGCCTACCGCACGTATTCTTCTGTTGCCGAGATGGTCAATATCATCACACTCGCCTATGCCGTTTGAAAGATTGAGCATATATCCTACCGATGCAACAATATCGGATGTCGTGATCGTTTTGGGACATATCTCCCTTGCTCTTTCTCTGCATACCTTCTTAAGTGCTTCAACATCCTCAAGGTTGAGATCAAGTATCTCCTTAAGCACTCTGTGGTCAACATTCTCAAGTATGCCTACCTCAGCAGGATCAAACGGAAGGTATTTTGATGCATCTACAAAGCCGTTGCCGAATACCTTTTCATCAGTACCCGTTTCCGTCTTCAGCCAAACATAATATACACCTGAGTTTTCGATCTCAAGAGCCTGTTCATCCGTAAGTGTTGTGCCTGCCTCTGCAACGAGCTCTCCCGTCATTGCGGAATATACATCATCACGGAGCGTTTTGCCCTTTATTCTGTGGCGGAGACCAAGCTTGCTGTTCATCTTGTATCTGCCGACTCTTGCAAGGTCATATCTTCTGTAGTCAAAGAATGTCTGATGAATAAGCTGACGTGCAGCCTCCTCAGTGGGTATGTCGCCCGGACGAAGTCTCTTGTATATCTCCTGCAAGGCATCCCATTCGTTCTTTGCCGTATCCTTTTCAAGGGTAGCTCTGAGCATTTCGCTATCGCCGAGAAGATCAATTATCTCCTCATCAGTCTGGAAGCCCAATGTTCTGAGCAGAACAGTTGCGATGATCTTTCTTGTTCTTGCAACACGAACATACATTATACCCTTTGAGTCCGTCTCGTACTCGATCCATTCGCCGCGCATAGGAATAACAGTTGCCTCAAAAATAGGCGTACCGTTCTTGTCCCTCTTCATCTTATAATAAGCACCCGGCGAACGTGAAAGCTGGCTTACAACAACACGCTCCGCACCGTTGATAACAAATGTACCTGACGGTGTCATCATGGGCATGTCGCCCAAATATATTTCTTTAGGTCCGGTTATTTCTCCCGTCTCCTTATTATAAAGCTGAACCTGCACCTTGAGCGGAATTGCATAAGTTGCATCTCTTTCCTTACACTCCTGGATAGAATACTTTGACTCACCGTCAAAATAAATTTTGCCAAACTGAAGCTCAAGATTGTTACCGAAATCCGTTATCGGAGAAAAATCATCAACTACCTCCTGCAAGCCCTCATCACAGAACCACTTATAGGATGTCGTCTGAATTTCTATCAAATTCGGCATCGGGAACGTTTCCTTGATCTTGGAAAAGCTCATTCTTGTATTTTTGCCTAATTGCACAG
>CAYOGO010000204.1:0-2805 GCA_964403405.1 uncultured Lachnospiraceae bacterium
ATCTTATACTGTATGAGCTCACCATGCATCTGTGTTATCTTAGCTTTTTTGTCATTTGTAACCGAAAAAAACGGAGTATTGCCCAATGTTACCACAAGAGTCGGGCGTATAAGCTTTAATTCATCCATGAGCCAATCGCGATACAAAAGTATCTCTTCGGTCGTGGGAGTGCGATTGCTTGTTCTGTGTGTGTTTGGGTTTTCCTTTGTCGGGCGGTATTTTACCGCATTTGTTATATAAATATCATCACGCTGAACATTTATCTCATCAAGGAATTCGTTCAAATTTTTGCCTGCCTTACCCACAAACGGACATCCCTGCTTTTCCTCATCGGCACCCGGTGCCTCGCCTATAAATACTATTCTTGAGTCCGTATTGCCACAGCCGTATACAAATTTGTGTTCATAAAGAAATCTTTCGGTGTATTTACGGTCAAGCTCAAGTTTTAATGTTTTTTTATCGGTCATATAATTACATACCTTTTCATTTATCTTAATGTACACATTATAAATGATACAAACAAAAAAGTCAACTGTTTCGGAGGAAATACAATGAATAAACCCATAATTCTGTTATGTGGAGCTGAAAATAAAGAAATATCAAGCATGCCATTGACATATATTCGCGCAGTGATCGCCTCCGGCGGAGTACCGCTCATCGTTCCGCCGGAGAAGTGCATTTTGAAGCACATATTAAGCGTGGCAAACGGTGTCGTTCTTATCGGTGGAGGTGATGTTAATGCCGAAATATACGACGGAAACAGTTTATACAGCATGGACGTTGATGAAAAAAGAGATCATTTTGAGATAGAGATCGTCAGATATGCAACGAAACAGAATATTCCCGTGCTCGGAATTTGCAGAGGGTGCCAGGTAATAAATGTTGCTTTTGGGGGAGACCTATACGATGATATACCCGACCACAACGGTCAACAGCACACGGTGAGCATCAATACGGACAGCATACTTTACGACTGTGCAGAGACGGATACGCTTACTGTCAACTCACACCATCACCAGGCATGCAAAAAAATGGGGGACGGGTTGAGGGTCACCGCAATAAGCAGTGACGGTGTAACAGAGGCGTTTGAGAGCACCAGAAATTATTGCCACGGTGTGCAATTCCACCCCGAAAGGGACTTGAGCAAAAAGGCATATACAAATATATTCAGGCACTTTGTCAATAAATGCTCTCAGGTCAGCTTGCTTTTTCTGTAGTTCAATGCGGTAACACCGTAACGCATTTTGAAGCGCTTCATAAAATGCAGCGGATCGCTGTATCCGACCATTGATGCTATTCTGCTTACACTGTGCTCTGAGCTTGCCAAAAGCTGTGCAGCATGCTCAAGACGCACCTTTTCCATATAGCTTGCAACGGTGCAGTTTTCACTTATACTGAATATTCTGCACGTATGAATGGCTAAGATGCATCATGTCGCAAAGGGTGTCTATCGTAAAATCGGGTGAAGCATAGTTTTCATTGATTATTTTTTTGATATTTCTTATATAAACCGTTTTTTGGTTCGTCTGAGACTCAATGCTCTTGCCCTCACAAGCAAGTATATCCATAAAGGCGGACACACCGTAAAAAACTCTTTGAGAGGGTCTTTCTGTGCATTTTAAGTAAAATGTGTTGAATATTCTTTTAACTTCTTCAAAATTATGCATAGCCCTGCACGGAGTATCGGCATCAAGACCAAGCAGCTGAACAAATTTGAGCATAGTCTCGCCCTCAAATGAATACCAGACGTACACCCACGGGTCATTCTCATTGGGATAGTAGCATAACGGAACATTTGCAGGATTGTAAAACATGGTACCTGCAGATATTTCATAAACAGTGCTGTTTAATTTATATGTTCCGCTGCCTGATAAAACAAAATGTACCGTTGGATTTATTCTTTGCTGAAAGCCGTATATTGGCTTTATGTAATTAAAATTATCCATGCCTATGAACGAAATACCCGTCATTTCTTCTTCAGCGGGATTTATGCGCACATAGTAGCTGTTCAAATCAGTGAATTTTTTCATTTCGCACCTCCGATACTGTTTGCATAAGTATAACACATTTTTTTATTTTTGTCTACATTGTTCAAAAAAAGACAGTTTTGTGAGCATAATTCCCATAGTAATCAAAAACGATATGTTATAAAATATGTCTGTATTAGATCCCATTAAATACGGAGGAACTTACTATGGAAAAAGTCAGAATGGGTTTTGTAGGCACGGGCGGTAGAGGCAGAGGCAATCAGTTTTGCGTTATGACAATGCCCGATGTTGAGGTAACGGCCGTTTGCGATCTTTATGAGGATAAAGCACAAAGAGCGGCTGATGAAAATGAATCGGTTTACGGACGTCGGCCTTTTGTTACGACCGACTATAAGGAACTTATAAATAGGGATGACGTAGATGCTGTTATAATAACGTCAGCATGGGAGTCGCATATTCCTATCGCCATTGATGCAATGAAGGCAGGAAAAGCCGTTGCAATGGAGGTAGGCGGAGCATATTCGTTATATGACTGTTTTGAGCTCGTGCGAGTGCAGGAGGAGACAGGTGTACCATTTATGTTCCTTGAGAATTGCTGCTTTGATCAGGTTGAGCTGACTGTAACAGCACTCGTAAGAAGGGGTCTGTTCGGTGAGGTCGTGCATTGCTCGGGTGCATACGGTCACGATCTTCGTGAGGAAGTGGTCTTTGGCGGTGAGCACCGTCACTACAGATTAAGAAACTACTTGCATCGCAACTGTGAGAATTATCCCACTCATGAGCTCGGTCCCATTGCCAAATTGCTCGGTATAAACAG
>CAYOGO010000205.1:0-2804 GCA_964403405.1 uncultured Lachnospiraceae bacterium
TCAAGAACTCACAATGTAATGGCTTACGGTGCATTTGGACCTGATAAGAAGCTTTACCTTTGTGCTCACCACAATGAGACTGTGTTCTGCTATGATACGGAAAAGGACGAGCTTACACCTGTCGGAAGCCCTGTTCCGTCATGGTACAGAGAAAAGTATAAGGGTCTTTACCTCTTGTTCGGTATGGATTTTGACAGCAAGGGCGTGCTTTGGTACGGGCTTAAAATTCTCGGTAATTGCATGAGACTTGTAAGCTGGGATATATTCAACGGCGGAGAGCCTGTTGACCACGGTATAGTCGGCACACCCGAGCATGCTGCTTGGAATTTCTGCCAGATACATATTGTTGACGATGTTCTTTACGGCTCCACGACAAATCATGCGGTTGACGGTCCTGCGATGATAGCTATCGACCTCAACATAATGAACGAAGATGTTGATAAGCCAAGAGAACGTGCTTGGGATAAGATCGTTTACAGAGGAACGACGGATGCGGATATTTATCCCGGAGAGGAGAAACTTACCGGTCCTGCGGCTGCCGATGCAACTGGTCCTGCATCAGAGGATGAGCGTCAGGCTAAAAAGAAGCTCTACGGCGGTGAAGCATATGCGGACGGAATTTTGCGTTCTTTGCCGCATAATAACCAATTTATGCTCACAACGCCCACTTATTACGTAACAAAGCTCTGGAAGGAGCTTGGGGACGCTGCATCACAGGTCGTTGAGATCTGCCATGATATCGATGGCAATGTTGTTGCGATAAGCGGTAACGAAAAAACGGGTTATTTTAAGAATATTGTAAAGCACGGCAAGCTTTTGTCATCCGAAAGGATAGACTACACACCAAAGGATGAGAATGCTGTTGCGGAAAAGTACAAGGATGTAATTCTTCCTGCACAGGCTGGCAGATCATGGATAGCGCAGGCAACATGTGAGGCTGAGCTTGCAGACGGAAGCATGCTTGTAGGCACAAAGGCAGGCGGACTTGCAATAGTCAAGGATGGTAAGTCATTCATGCTCGGATTTGTGAGCGGTACGGGTGCAATACACGATCTTACGTCGTCACCTGACAAAAAAACAGTTTACGGTGTGTGCGGAGACAAGGAAGATATGGGTCTTGTTTTCTCATACAGCATGGAAATGGGCGTTGTTTGTCACGGATGTCTCTATTTTGAGGGAAGATCCGCTTCGGATGACGGTCTTGGAATCTCCTGCGAGCCCTGCTGCATAGACTTTGCACCGGACGGCAAGTCCATTGCAATAGGCGTAAGAGATAGACTTGGTGCTGTTTACGAATATTATTTTGATTAATAGGTGGGTGCTATGGAAAAGACAAGAGAGTATTTTCGCTCGATGATATCACAAAGAGCGATAAAGCAAACATTTTATAACGGTCCCGAGGAGTATAATGCTTCATGGGACTACAATGTAAGTCATGAGGGAAGACATTTCTTGTCAATATGTGCTGAGGGTCCGAAAACGGATGCTATGCTTTATGAATATATTCCCGAAACGCGTGAATTGAAGCAGTGTCTTGATACAAAAAAGGATGTTATGCTGTACCCCAGAACCATCCGTCCCAGCAAGATACATACATGCATCAGCTTTATGGAGGATGGTCGTCTCATAATGAACAATCATACGACGGCAGGTGCTCCGGCACATCCTGATTGGATGGTTGAGGCTTATTGGAACCATAATTGGGAGGGCTATCCGGGCTCAAATGTATTTATATACGATTCCAAAACGGGTAAGACCGAGGATCTTGGTATTCCCGTGCCGAGAGAGTCGATATACGGAGGCGGATATGATCCCATACATCGTGCATACTATTTTACAGGTTATTTCAGAGGTCACGGCTATCGTCTTGATCTTGATACACGCAAGGTAACGGATTACGGTCAGGTAACGGAATTCAGCACGTACTTCCACATAAAGGGACCGGACGGAAATATATATTTCTCGACAAATAAGGGCAGACTGTGCAGATACAATGTTCATACTCAGCAGGTGGACATGCTCAATGCAAAAATACCTTCATACGGTGAGGGTGAGTTTGCAAGAGATAACAATGTTCTTGCGTATGCCGCAATCGGTCCCGACAACAGAATATATCTTTGTGCACACCGTAACAGACTTGTTTACGCTTACGACATAGAAAAGGATCAGCTTGAGACGATAGGTGACCCTGTTCCGGATTGGTATGCGGATAAGTTTGAAGGCTTGTACATGATATTCGGTATGGATTTTGACAGTAAGGGCGTTCTTTGGTACGGCTTGAAGATACTTGGTAACTGTATGCGTTTTATCAGTTGGGATATATTCAATGGTGGTAAGCCCATTGACCATGGTATTGTAGGTACGGTTGAGCATGCTGCGTGGAATTTTTGTCAGGCACATATTTATAAGGATGTGTTCTACGGCTCAACAACTAACCATGAGTGCGACGGTCCTGCAATGATAGAAATAGATCTTAAGACTGCAATGGAGGATGTTGACAAGCCCAGAGAGCGTGCAATGGATAAGATCGTTTACCGCGGCACGGATGATATGGATATTTATCCGGGAGAAGAAAAGCTTTCCGGTCCTGCGGCACTTGATGCAACGGGCGGCCCGCTTGCGGCACACAAGAGAATTAAGCCAATAAGAGGTGGCTTTGCATTTGCTGACGGCATTCTGCGTAAAAAGCAAAGAGGTAATCAATTTGCGTTAAAAACAAAGGAATACTATGTCACAAAAATATGGGAAACGCTCGGTGTTGAAAATTCTCAGGTGTACGAAATATCTCATGACGAAAACGGCAA
>CAYOGO010000206.1:0-2792 GCA_964403405.1 uncultured Lachnospiraceae bacterium
CGTTGTTTCATCGCACCTATGTTAAAGTGCATCACCTACCTGTTTTATGACCTCCAATAGATAATTCAGCTTTTGTTTAGCCGCATCTATCTGCATAATATTCACCCTCTCCGTTTTTTGATTGATTATATATTAAATTAAATTATTTTGTCTTGGTCTGCTCTGCCTCTGCCTGCTTTGCGCCGCAGCACTGCTTATATTTTTTGCCGCTTCCGCACGGGCAAGGCTCGTTTCTTCCAGGAACTCTCTTTGCAACGACCGTTGTTTTTACTGTATTCGTCTCATTTATAACGGTACCGTCGCTGGTTCTGTTCGTTCTCATATTGGTATTCTGCTGTTGAACTCTCTGAGGAACGCCCTCTGCCCTTATCTTTACGTTAAAGAGCATTTTGAGAGTCTCATGCTGGATTGCCGTTGTCATCTCGTCAAACATATCAAAGGATTCCTTTTTATATTCCATAATAGGATCCCTGTTTGCGTAGGCTCTGAGACCGACACCCTCTCTCAGCTGTGACATTGCATCAATATGGTCTCTCCACTTTGTATCAACAACTCTCAAAAGAACATATCTTTCAAGGTCACGCATCAAGCTCTCGCCGGCTTCTTCTTCCTTCTTCTTGTATTCTTCCTTTGCAGTCTGCTTTATACGCTCTATGAGTGTTTCTCTGTCTATCTCACGCTTTTCCTTATCCGTGAAGCGCAATGCACCCCTCGGCATGAATACCGACTCGATGTATTCTATCATTCCGTCAAAGTTATAGTCAAGCGGATCATCGGATGCTGCCGTATATGCATTAACTATGTCCTCAACAACCGTGTCGACCATATCCATTATGAAGCCGTTGACATTTTCGCCCTCAAGCACACGGCGTCTCTGATCGTATATAAGTTCTCTTTGACGGTTCATAACATCGTCATACTGCAAAACGTTCTTTCTTATGGAGAAATTTCTGCCCTCAACACGCTTTTGTGCGTTTTCTATCTGCTTTGAGAGGATTCCCATTTCAAGCGGCGTATTATCCTCGGGATTGAGGGTCGCCATCATTCCCTGCAGCCTTTCCGAACCGAAAAGTCGCATGAGATCATCCTCAAGAGATACATAGAACCTTGATCTTCCCGGATCGCCCTGACGACCTGCACGGCCTCTGAGCTGATTATCTATACGTCTGCTCTCGTGGCGTTCCGTACCTATTATATACAATCCGCCAAGCTCTGCGACCTTTTCCTTTTCCGCATCTGTTTCAATCTTGAATTTTGCAACCTTTTCCTTGAATACCTCTCTACCCCTCAAGACTTCCTCGTCATTGGTCTCCTCGTAGGTATCAACGAGCTCAAGTACATCCGGCGTAAAGCCCTCACGCTTCATCTCCTGCTTTGCCATAACCTCAGGGTTACCGCCAAGCATGATATCGGTACCTCTGCCCGCCATGTTTGTTGCAATGGTCACGGTGTTAAGTCTGCCTGCCTGAGCAACTATCTCGGCTTCTCTGTCATGATACTTTGCATTGAGCACCTGATGCTTTATGCCCTTACGCTTGAGCATTGCACTGAGCATTTCGGACTTTTCAACAGATACGGTACCTACAAGCACGGGCTGACCCCTCTTTGCACATTCCGCTATATCCTCAACTATTGCCGCATACTTTGATTTTTCCTTTGCGTATACGACATCATTCATATCCTCTCTTATCATGGGCTTATTTGTCGGCACCACAACAACGTCAAGAGCATATATTGCCTTGAATTCCGATTCCTCCGTCTTCGCGGTACCCGTCATACCGGAAAGCTTCTTGTACATACGGAAGAAATTCTGGAATGTGATCGTTGCAAGCGTTACACTGTCACGCTCGACCTTAAGACCTTCCTTTGCTTCTATTGCCTGATGCAAGCCGTCGCTGAAGCGCCTACCAAGCATTATACGTCCCGTAAATTCATCAACGATAAGTGCCTGACCGTCCTTTACAACATAGTCAACATCACGCTTCATATTAAAATGTGCTTTTATTGCCTGCTGTATATAATGCTGGAGATCGATATTATCCGCATCGGCAAGATTTTCAACATTGAAGAATTTTTCGGCCTTTACAGTACCCGAATCCGTCAAATAAACTGTCTTTGCCTTTTCGTCAACACCGTAATCGTCCGGTGTGAGCCTTGAAGCAAATTTATCTGCCGTAAAATACATGGATGTCGATTTATCACCCGCTCCGGAAATAATAAGCGGAGTTCTCGCTTCATCTATGAGGATGGAGTCGACCTCGTCTATGATGGCAAAGTTAAACTCACGCACAACAAGGTCCTTTTTGTCAACAACCATGTTGTCACGCAAATAGTCAAAGCCAAGCTCGTTATTTGTTACATAAGTAACGTCACAGCCGTAATTCGCACGTCTTTCATCCGGTGTCATTTCATGAAGGATAAGTCCGCATGTCATGCCCAAAAAAGCAAATATCTTGCCTATAAATGCACACTGTGTCTTTGCAAGATATTCATTTACCGTTACAATGTGTACGCCGTGACCGGCAAGTGCATTGAGGTACGCCGCCATAGGAGCAACAAAGGTCTTACCTTCACCCGTCCTCATCTCCGCACATCTGCCCTGATGGAGGATTATACCACCTATGAGCTGAACATAGTACGGTTTTTTGTTTAGCACTCTCCACGACGCTTCTCTTTCAACAGCAAAAGCCTCAACGAGAATGTCGTCAAGCGTTTCACCGTTTGCAAGCCTTTCCCTGAAGATACGTGTATAATCGCGGAGCTCCTCATCTGTCTTTTTTTGCATCTCGGCA
>CAYOGO010000207.1:0-2787 GCA_964403405.1 uncultured Lachnospiraceae bacterium
CACCCGGATAGCAGTATTCTGCACAATGAGAATACCGATATCAGAATACGGTTTAAGGTCGTTGATATTCTTGCGGAGCTATTCAATAAACTATTTTCAAAATAGATTAACTTTATTATTTGTTTCTCGTGTAATATACAAGAAAGCATAAATAAAACAACAAAAAGAACCATACTAATACCTCTGGAGTATGGTTCTTTTTTTACCTCTTAAGATGACAATTAGAAAAATCCCTAATTATACCCATCAAAACGTAAACTGCTTTCTTATATCAATAAATAAAATTGCAGAGCATTATACACAGCACCACCCCTGGAACACCCAATAATACCGATGTTGAAAGCGTTATTATATTAACGGGCAAAGTTATGCCTACACCCGTCATCGACAGCACCAATGCAACCGCAAGCGCTATCACGCCTCGTAAAATGTATTTTGTCAGTCTTTTCATATATCCTCCTCAAATGCTTCATCCATAGAAATGTATGTACATAAAAATGAGTTCATTCCGGGCTTTCCACTAAGATAACATCGTCTCCTATCTTTTTTATCTGTTCCCATGCAATAAAAACATCATTCTCTGGCTTTGACAGCAACAAAAATTTTCCCGTATGCGGCATCGAAACGCCAACTATCCTGCCTGATCTCACGTCAACGTCATAATCAACAATATTTCCGAGTCTTTTTCCTGTTTTTATGTTTATTACCTCTTTCTGCTTCAATTCAGATGCTTTCATTCTATATTATCCGTCCTTTTTATGTTTTATAATATTCTATGCAATAAAACTCAGCTTTGTTACATAAAATTAATCAGACAATATTTTAAGAGGTACTAAAAATGCACGATATCAGATCAATATCAAAAAAAATCATTTATTTCATCAAAAGCGGTAAAAGCATATATATTCCACTGATCGCTGCTTTTTTGGTCGCTGTGTGCGGAATATATGTTGAGCAAGGCAGTCTCCCCGCGACAAATACCGAGAACGGAATAGATGTGCCGATAATAATGTACCATAGTGTGCTGAAAAGTGCAAAAAAGCAAACAAAGTATATAGTTACACCTGCACAGCTTGAGTCGGATATGCTGTGGCTCAAAAGCAATGGTTATACGACCGTATTTATAGGAGATCTTATAGATTATGTCTACAACGGAACGCCGTTGCCGTCAAAGCCCGTGGTGCTGACGTTTGATGACGGGTATTACAACAATCTCACATACCTCTACCCTCTGCTGAAAAAACACAGTATGAAGGCAGTTATATCCGTGATCGGCATATACAGTGAGGAATACAGCAGGACGCTCGATCTTAATCCGTCGTATGCGCACCTGACATGGGATAACATAAATGAGTTGTACGGCTCAGGTCTTGTAGAGATACTGAATCATTCGTACAATATGCACAGAACCGACACAAGAAAGGGCTGTAGGATACTCACGGGCGAAGGCTACAATGACTACAAGCTAACTCTTGAGCAGGACATACTGAAGACCCAGGAACTGTTAAGCACACACTGCAATATAACGCCCGTCGCTTATACATATCCGTTTGGATATACGTGCAATGAATCAGAGGAAATACTAAAGGAGCTTGGCTTTAAAGCAACTCTTTCATGCTATGAAAGAATAAACAAAATAACAAGGGATAAGTCCTGCCTATACATGCTGAAGCGCTTCAACCGCGACAGCACATTTTCAACAGAACGTTTTATGGCAAAAATATCCTGACATATACACAGTAAAACGGTCACAAGGCATATATTGTATCGGAAAGGATGAAAAATATGATAAAATTGCTTATTGAAAAGGATAAAACAAGGATTTCCGATGAAATACCACTGCTGATTGAGACAAAGCTTCCACGCACACACGTAAACAAGCAGGAGAATAAAAAATATGTTATGCTTTACATATCACCCTTGAACATCGCAAAGCGAAAGCGTCACAGGGCAGCTGTAAGGATAATGAAGACAACCGCCTGCCTGCTGGCACAGTACATCATGACCAATGTTACAAGCCTCCTTGCATGTGATGCGATCACCTCAATGCAATTCACACCTGCAAACGGTATCGACAAAAGCAGAATATGCAATATCGTTTGCGAGGATATAATAAAAAACACAAAATACAGGCTCAATCATAAAAAAACGGATAATTGGTATTCCGTATTACAATGCAGGGTGCTGAAAAACATGCTTGAATATGGTATTTTTGCCGTTAACGCATTTATCCGCTTCAGAATCGATGATTACAAAAAGCATGTACGTGAATGTACCACATCGGTTGTAGAACGTATCAACCGAGAGAATAAATATATTGAATTTATTGGATCACTGCAATATTTCGTCGATACAAGATCAAGTAAAATAAGAGAGCTTGTTATCAAGGTCGATGACAACGGATACATGCTTTATGACAACAACGGCAGACCAATAGATATTTCAATATACGAGCAAGCTAAGGATGATGATACGGATAAAGAGGACCTACTTATGGGTATACTGCTTTCAGCCGCCCCCAAGAGGATAACCATCTGTGCAGATGCGGGCTTTTATGACAGTGACTTTTTTTCATCGCTTGCAAATATATTCGGCAACAGGCTGCAAGCATGTTATTCAAATGAGTAAAAATGAATTATAAGCACTGTTTTCATGCAAATATGATGTTAAAAATGTATATTTTCAGTCATTTTTTGAAATTTTTCAAATTACCTATTGCATTTTTTGAAAAATGTGGTATAATAATTGCAATCAAGGAACAAACTCCGTTTGATCTAATGCAATTAT
>CAYOGO010000208.1:0-2785 GCA_964403405.1 uncultured Lachnospiraceae bacterium
ACTTTAAGACACATGGGTGCTCATTTTTCTAATGCAAGAAATGCATATATACATTTTCATCAAAAAAACTAAATAAAAAAGGAAAACTTCTTGACATTAAATTTTATATATGATAAAATATTCATATCAAAATTTACAGTTTCTTGCAAAGGCAAGAGAAGAAGGTAATTTATGAAGAATAAGATACAAAACAGCATACCGAAATTCCCGAGCGGTGCAAGGGTATGCTTTGTAGGGGACAGCCTTACATCATGCTCATGGAGCGAATATGTATACGAATACTATCTTGAACAATGCCCCGGCACACAGCTGAGAATGTACAATGCAGGAATAGGCTCCGCAACGATCAACTTTATAATGAATTATCTTGAGGAAGATATTTTTGTATGGAATCCGACGCATGTTGTTATAATGTTCGGATCGAATGACATACCTCATTATCCGGGTGACGCAGAGGACAAAGCAAAAGCGTTTGAAACCGACATGAGAAGGCTTGTGAAGGAATTTACGGACAAAAATATTACAGTATACTTTGCTGTGGCACCCTGCTATCCGCAATCAAAAATGAACAGTGATATTTATCACAATGTAACATTGAAGCTTACGGAGGAAATGAATACGGGTGTATGCGATTTTTACACATTGTTCGATCCGTTCATGAAGAAATATCACGATATTGTTATCCTGCCTGATAATGTTCACTTTACACAAATAGGTGAGGCAGTTATTGCACGCTTGTTCTTATATTCACAGGGCTTTGATATAGATGTTACTGATTACGATGCAATGCTCAAGCGCATAGACATGACCTATTACGGTGACAGAAAGAACATATTTGACAGAAAGCTCCGAGCTATGTGGTTTGCGGAGGCTCTTATACTTACGGCTGTTATAAATGAAAGCATGGAGAACAAGCTGAAACGGCTTTATGAGCGTATTCCGACACGAGCAAACGGCGCATGGGGTGACCTTGAGTTCTTCAGAGCGATAGATTACATTGAGATCCGCCCCAATAGGGAGGTATATGTTGCACAGGTCGAGAGCGCTATCGATCTCATGATAGAAGAAGCGGCAAAAAACGCAAAATAAGGCTCAGACGAGACAGGCTTGTCTTTGACTTTTGAAAAATAAAATTGAGGAGATTATTATGAATAAAAAATTCATAAAAGCAACTGCCGAATACTGTGATTTTTATAAGCATGTTCCGGCTCCGTACTTAAGAAAAACATTTGATGTGGACTTTATTCCAGAAAACGCCGATATTTCTATTTGCGGTCTCGGATTTTATGTTCTTTATATAAACGGAACAAATATCACAAAGGGCAAAATGGCTCCGTATATAAGTAGTCCGGATAAAATTATGTATTATGATACATATGACATAAAGCCGTATCTTAAGAAAGGAAAAAATGCAATAGGCATTATTTTGGGCAACGGCTTTATGAATCCGTTTGGCGGTGCTATATGGGATTTTGATACTGTTGTATGGCGCGGTACACCGAGAGTTGCTCTTGAATGCAGAATTTCGTCCGACGAAAGCGTTGTTGAGTTTGAAGCGGATACATCATTCAAGGTGCATGAGTCACCGATAAGGTTTGACGAATATCGTCTCGGTGAATACTATGATGCGAATTACGAGATCCACGGATGGAATATGCCTGAATTTGATGATAGCAGCTGGGATAATGCCATGACGGCAGAAGCTCCGAGAGGCGAATTCCGTAAGTGCAAGGCAGATCCCATCAGAATTATAAAGGAGATAAAGCCCGTATCCGTAAAAAAGCAGGGTGATGGTTATCTTTATGATTTTGGTGTAAACTCAGCAGGCTCATGCAGGCTTAATATAAACGCAAGAGCAGGGCAGACGATCGAAATATCGCATTGCGAGTGGCTCACAGACGGCAGGTTTGATGTCAGAAATATAATCTTTGAAAGAGACAGTGCGCAATTCTATAAAACATACGCATATTGGAACAAATATACTGCGGCAAATGACGGACAGATCACGTGGTTACCCGAATTTGTATACCATGGCTTCAGGTACGCATTTGTAAGAGGCATAACTGATGAACAGGCAACTGAGGATCTCCTTACGTACTGTGTAATGAGCTCTGATTTTGATACGATAGGCGGATTTGCTTGCTCTGATGACACCGTAAATACGCTTTTTGGAATGGTCAAAAATTCAGTACGCTCCAATTTCTATTACTTCCCGACTGATTGTCCGCACAGGGAGAAAAACGGTTGGACAGGTGATGCATCCATGTCATCGGATTATATGGCACTGATATATGATCTTGATGCAAGCTGGTCAGAATGGCTCAATAACATAAGAAAGCACCAAAACGATGCAGGTGCCCTGCCGGGAATAGTTCCTACCGATACATGGGGCTTTGCATGGGGCAACGGACCTACATGGGACAGTGTACTGTTTAATCTTCCGTATCAGCTGTATAAGACGCGTGGTGACCTTCAGGTAATAAAGGATAATGCACACGCAATGGTCAGATACCTTGAATATGCACTCACCAGGCGAAGCGATGACGGCACGATAGCAATAGGTCTTGGTGATTGGGTGCCCGTTGGTAAGGGATGCGGCGATTATGATGTTCCGCTTGCAGTTACTGATACGATCATGGTGATGGACTGTGCAGGCAAGGCAGGCGAGATGCTTGACGCTGTCGGAATGGCACATCAGGCTGATTTTGCGTACGGCATATATGATGATCTCAGGTCCGTTATAAGGGACAAATTTATTGACTTTGATAATTATACCGTTGCAGGT
>CAYOGO010000209.1:0-2757 GCA_964403405.1 uncultured Lachnospiraceae bacterium
GATATTATACACAATTTTGATGTAAATGTCAATGTACAAAATGTATCGATGCGGACAGTGCGGGAGATACGGATGGCAAATGAGTTGACTTTTTTGTTGTTTTGTGCTATAATGTCCACAAATGAAAGAATAAACGCTTTTGCGTATAGTCATCCGCTGTGCGGTAATGGTCGTTTTCGGGAATCAGCTTGAATTAATGCTGAGATATGAGTCAGCTGTACTTTGGTTACGAAAAATATATTAAAAAAGCACAAAATCCTATTGATTTTTTTGGGATTATGTGTTATAATATTACCTGTGTTCAAAGCACGTGCCAATGTAGCTCAGTCGGTAGAGCAGCAGTTTCGTAAACTGCAGGTCGCAGGTTCAAGCCCCGTCATTGGCTCCATCCTCGGGGTGTAGCGCAGTTTGGTAGCGCGCTTCGTTCGGGACGAAGAGGTCGCAGGTTCAAATCCTGTCACCCCGACCAAGAAAAAGCACTTGACAGTATGTCAAGTGCTTTTTTCAACGATGCTTGCCCATGCGGAAGTGATGATACCTTTGGCAGAGACGCTTATTGCGTAAGTGAAGTAGAATGGCTATGTATAGAATACTGAATTACGGATGATGAATCATAGAACTCACTTACACGGGAAAAACGGCGTTACGTGTCCCGACTTGGCACTTACCGAGCAGAGCAAATTTTACCGTTGACAAATAACCCGTGTTTGTTTATAATATAGGTATTAGTGCTCGACAAAAAAATACATTTTTCGTCGGCTGATATCTTTTCACACAGGAATCATTTATGAAGAAGGGCTCTAAAACCAAATTACGTATTACTGCAAACCTCATGTACAAGGCGATCTCATCAATTACTTTTATTGTAATTATAGCAATGGCAGGCTACATAGGCGTAAAATATACCATTCCTGCGGATCTATTGCCCTCACCGACAATATCGGAATATGTATCGGTCACAGATACGCCATCGGCATCTGTTACTCCCTGCCTGAGCAAAGCTCCGGTTCCGACACTGTCAACAACATCACATCCGTCGGTCGGTACGACTTTAACTCCAAATGATATAACGACACCGACTCCGACGCCGTCAATGACATTACATCCGTCGGTCGGTACGATTTCAACTCCAAATGACACATTGACACCGGCTCCGACGCCATCAATGACATTACATCCGTCGGTCAGTACGACTTCAACCCCAAATGACACATTGACACCGGCTCCGACACCGTCAATAATATCACGTCCGTCGGTTGCTCCGTCTGTTGTGACAACGCCAACCACGTCACCGACCACTGCTCCGTCACCGTCTGTTCTCCCGTTTCACGAGCCTGAGATACATTTTATATCCTCAAACGGTGATGCAACTCTCATTACGAGCGGCAATGAGTCCGTGCTTATAGATACGGGAAAGGATTTTCACGATGCGTATAATTACCTTTGTGAGCTTGGTATTACACATCTGGACTGTCTTATTCTGACATCTCAGCAAACATGCCATTCCGGTGGCTTGACTCAAATAATCGGAAACATTGATATCGACAGGATAATACTGCCTGAAATAGACGAAAAGTACAGCATACCGGGCATTGCAAGGTGCTTGCAAAATTACAATGGCACGGTCGATTACATCAATCTGTCCGATGTCGGAAGAAAATATACGTTTTCATGCGGTCAATTTGAGCTTTTGACTCCGCTCATAATAGATATCCCCGAAAGATTAAGAGAATACTCAATATCCGTCAGATTTACATACGGTATGACATCATTCCTTATCATGAGTGACATAACAACCGAAAATGAATCCGCATTGCTCTCAAGCGGCAAGAATATAAAGTCCGATATTATAAAAATTGCAGGTCATGCAAAGAACGGCAATACGAGTCGTCTGTTTTTGGAAACAGTATCGCCGAGATTTGCCGTAATAACGCCTATATATGATGTGATGGGTGAGCCGAGGGATGAAACCGACCTGACGATAGCGATGCTTGACGACCTTGGCATAGAATACCATGACACAAGCCTCAGCAGCATTATATTTGTATCGGACGGCAAAGAAACAACGATCAAGAGCATCGTTCTTCGATAGTGATCGAAAAATTGATAAGCTCAATGCGAGGGCAAGTGAGTGATTGTTCCATAAAACCACGAGTGCTTTAAGCCATTTATGATGAATTAGAAAAACAATGCTTATGCTTTATTCTCTGATAGCTTAGCCTCCGATAGGGAAGATCCTTGTCGGAGGCTGTTTTGATTGTTTATTATACTGATAAAAAGTAAAAAAAGTCTCAAAGGCTTATGTCCTTGGGACGTTGTCTCAAGCTCACCTTTTAGCTGTCATTTTCCAAATTAAAAACACGGCTCGCCAACTACTTTTTATTGTTGGCGGACTTATATTACATATAATGTATATAAACGCGATTATAAAAAGTTTAGAAAAAGAAATTTTTTTTGTGAAAAATTTTGAATATACAAAAAACAACTAAAAAAAGCTCGAAAAATAGCCGTTTCAGTTCAAATTCTGCAGGATCTGAAAAATTGCAAAATGACAGCTATAAATCGCGACATTTTTGCCAAACTTTTCAACTGCATAAAGATTGCATAACTGCTTATTTTATACGAATTTTAATGAATAAAAAAGACGAGATTAAATAAATCTCGTCTTTTTATGCACTGCCAGCTATTCGGTGAGTGCAATATGGTCTGGGTGACAGGAGTTGAACCTGCGACCTCTTGAACCCCATTCAAGCGCGC
>CAYOGO010000210.1:0-2743 GCA_964403405.1 uncultured Lachnospiraceae bacterium
AAATACATATCATTTAATAAATATTCGTATTTATTGCATCAAAAATGCAAGACTGTATTGACAAACTTGCAGAAATGTTGTATAATATGCACATAATAAAGTGAAATATGAATTTTTGCAAAAAATAGCTCTCAAATATTGTTTTGTAGCACTTGCGTCAATGCATAAGAAAGGTCACAGCATGAAAGTAGAATTAAACGATAAATCAAACTTGCTTGAGTACGATACATATAAATTCAAATTACAGGATGTCGATGAGCCTAACCTGTACCGTGAGATATATCCATATACAGAGGTACCAAAGGTTCCGTTCAACTACCGCCGTGTGCCTATGAGTATGCCAGAAAAAATAAGAATAACGGACACGTCATTCCGTGACGGTATGCAATCACAGGCACCGTACAGCGTAAAGCAGATCGAGGACATTTTTGACATGCTCCACAGATTAGGCGGTGAAAACGGAATAATCAGCCAGACTGAGTTTTTTGTTTACAGCCGCAAGGACCGAGATGCCATTGAGCGTTGCATGGCAAAGGGCTACAAATTTCCCGAGATCACAACATGGATAAGAGCCACAAAGGAAGATTTTAAGCTTGTTAAGGATATCGGTATAAGGGAAACGGGTATTCTCGTCAGCTGCTCCGACTATCACATATTCAAAAAGCTCAAGATGACACGCTCTCAGGCACTTGAGCATTACATGTCGGTAGTAAAAGATGCCATAAATGCGGGACTTGTACCGAGATGCCACTTTGAGGACATCACAAGAGCCGATTTCTACGGTTTTGTTGTGCCTTTTGCAAATGAGCTCATGGATCTTTCGGATAAAGCAGGTATCCCGATAAAAATACGTGCCTGCGACACAATGGGCTACGGTCTACCCTACCCGGGTGTGGCTTTGCCGAGAAGCGTTTCGGGTATAATCTACGGTCTGCAGCATTATTCCGGAGTTAAACCCGAGCAGCTTGAATGGCACGGTCACAACGATTTTTACAAGAGCGTTACAAATGCCGCAACCGCATGGATGTACGGTGCAGGTGCAGTAAACTGCTCGCTTCTTGGTATTGGCGAGAGGACCGGTAATATTCCGCTTGAAGCAATGGTATTTGAATATGCCTCACTCAAGGGTACTCTTGACGGCATGAATACAAAGGTCATAACCGAAATAGCCGACTATTTCACAAACGAAATGGGATATGCCATTCCCGACATGACGCCCTTTGTGGGAAAGCATTTCAACACGACAAGGGCAGGTATACACGCCGATGGTCTGCTTAAAGATGAAGAAATATACAACATCTTCGATACAAATGTTTTGCTTGACAGACCTGCACTCGTTGCATGCAGCAGCACATCGGGTCTTGCCGGAATTGCTTATTGGATAAATGTTTACTTCAACCTCAAGGGTGAAAACAGAGTTGATAAAAAGAGCGATCTTGTGATCAACATCAAAAAATGGATAGATGAAGAATACGACGGCGGCAGACAAACTGTAATAAGTGACGAAGAAATGATAGAGCTTATACAAAAATTTGCTCCGGGAAAATTCAAAGTATAAGTATGAAAATAGCACTTGCTGTGCCGAAAATAATTGACGGTAACATAAGACACAATATCAGCAAAATGAAATATTTTATGTACCTTGCAAAAAGCAAGGGTGCAAATATTGTCTGCTTTGGTGAAGCCTTTTTGCAGGGATTCAACTGTCTTACATGGGATTATGAAGCCGATAAGGACATTGCGATATCCACCGATTCCGAAATATTCAGGCAGATATGTGAATTATCCAAAAAGATGGGCATTGATGTCATGTTCGGCTACAATGAGCTTTATGCGGATTCCGTATACTCCTCATGTGCCTTTATCGTGAATGGAGCCCTGCATTATAATTATAGGCGTATCTCCGTGGGCTGGAAGGAACTTTCAAAAACAGATCACCACTATAAAGAGGGTGATTCCGTTGACTCATTTGAATACATGGGCAAAAAATGCGTTATCGCTCTTTGTGGCGACCTTTGGGATCATCCTGAACGTTTTGATTTGAATGAGGATATACTGTTCTGGGGCGTTTATGTTGCATGGACCGCTGAAGAATGGGAAAACGGTGGCAAGCTTGAATATGCGCTGCAGGCAAATAAGTGTTGCAAAAACACATTTTACGTAAATTCAATATGTGAGGACGACGCTTTCGGCGGTGCCGAGCATTTTGTCAACGGGGACATAACGGATGAGTTGCCTCTGCTGGATGAGGACCTTATTGTAATCTCCGCTTAGTTGTCAACAAAACCAAAAATATATACAAGAGGCAACATCGATACCATAACCATTGCTGATGTTGCCTTTTTACATTAAAAATGATTGTAAAAGCATTCTTACATAAAAGAGCAGGCCGATATGAACCGACCTGCTCCTTATTTGTTATTATTCATCATCCTGCTTTTCTTCTTCAACAGTCATCACAAGTGACACACGTGTCCACAGTATGCGCCTGTTTTTTATCTCCTCAACATAAATGTACAGACCGTTGACAAATACCTCTGGATGCTCGCCATCGTTAGGTATCGATGTAAGCTTACTGAGTGCCATTCCGCCGACAGTATCGTAATCCTCATCCTCTGGAAGATCTGTCTGCAGTGCCTCTGACAGGGTCTCAAGCTCCACATCGCCCGCAACTCTCCATACATTCTCCTCAAGTTTTATTATGTCAGTCTGCTCCGTATTTTGATCTGACTCATCATATATC
>CAYOGO010000211.1:0-2738 GCA_964403405.1 uncultured Lachnospiraceae bacterium
GCTCTTCACCGGCCCACCATGGTTGACGGAATCCTGCCCAGCTGTTCAGCTGACACCATGCAGTAAAAAAGGCATAATGAATTGCTTCCTTGAAATGAATATTCATATCACAGGTAGCGTTGGAAACACCCGACATACCCAAATTCAGAACCCATGCAAGTGTATTCAGCATTCCGCCGCTATCACCTGTTGTAGATGCAGTGTAGGCGGTGCTTCCACTGTATCCGCCGCAGTAATGGTGCATCGGACGAAGACCGTGATGATGAGCAGCACCGTAATACATTTCCTTTGCATACAGCGTCTGCATCAAATTATGTCCCTCCACTGCAGTAGTACCATTGGCATATACAGTTGTCGGATCCGCTGAACCAACGTGATCACCCGGATCCATTTTGAACGAATCCGCACCGTCATTAACAAAGTTTTTCAGATGATCAAACCATTTAGGAATACCAAAATCAGTGGGGTTCCCCGCAAGAGTCTCCTCATAGGCGGTAAAATCGTGATTACAACACAGCCAAAGATGCAGCTTGAAGCCGTACCTCTTTAATGCAGCCGTAAAGAAATACGGTGAAGGCGTCTTTCCTCTGGACCAATCCCATACGGCAAAACGCTCCGTATTCCATTTTTTATTCACAGATTTATCATAGTTTTTCTCCATCCAGCCCGGTTCAAGGCTTATAGAATCACATGGAATCTTTCTTTCACGGAATTTGGCGGCATTATTCATAACCTCAAACTGATCGGCATAATACTGATCTACGTAAGTCAGACCGTAACCCCATTTCGGAAGGAGGATCGGACGACCTGTATAATAGGTAAAGCGTTCCAAAATATCCGGCATTGTTTCTCCTGCAAAGATAACAAAATCCAATTCTCCGTCCGGGAAATACCAAACGACCTCGTTTTCATTTGCGGAGCATACGTCCACGCCGTGCCAAATTGTTGAGTTACTGAACACACCGTATCCTGCTTTTGTCATTATAAACGGAATCGGAATTTCACATTCTGCATACACCACACGTTCCATATATGCGTTACCGTTCAAAATCAGGCTGTTTTTACTGCTTTCACCCAATCCGTAAAAGGTTTCCCCCTCACTGTGCAGCACAATATGCTTAGGCATTTGTTTTGCAATGCCATCATCGGAATTTTCTTCCATATTGTTTCCTATGATCTGACGGAACGGAATACTGAAATTATTAAAACGTTCATTAAAATACGCTTCCGTTTGTGCATCGCTTTTCGGAAAAACAGAAATGCGGCGTTCCGTGTTTTTAGTACGAAGGACAATATCTTCTCCGTCCAACATGATGGTAAGGTTTCCGGATACTATTCCTGTCTCATCCGATGTTAACTGTCCTGCTTCATCGTTTGCATGACGAAAAATATTATAACGCTCAAACAGAGTGGGTGCGAAGCTATCGCTCAACCTAAAACGGATGATGTTTTCGGCACAGGATGAGATCATAAGTTTTTTCCCGAGGAAAGGAATCTGTACTGAAGCCATAGATTTTCTCCTTAAAAAATATGAATGTTTCAAGATATGTGCATCTTATGCCTCAGACGAACTGTACTCGCAAAGGACATCAACACAGGTCTTACGATAATTTATTATATCATAGGCATTTATTATTGTCAAGATATAATGACGATTCGCGACAGAATCGGATTTTTTCAAGAAATATTGACAAAAATCGCAATGTATTATATAATACTTTCATAAATAAAAAAATGAGAGAATACACATGCTGAATTTTATATGTAATCCTATTTCAGGCAATTCAAAAGCAAAAAAAGCTATGGAGATAGTCCGTGCAGAGCTCGAAAGGCTCAACAATGAGTATCAATTCCACATCACTGAAGAAAAACACCACGCAACAAGGCTCGCGCGTCAGCTTACGCATGAGGGCTTCAACGATATAGTTGTACTCGGCGGTGACGGAACCCTGCACGAAGTCTTAAACGGCATACATGACCCATCGCAAGTAAATCTCGGTATAATCCCCTGCGGAAGCGGTAACGACTTTGCAAGCAAGGCGGGAATACCGTCCTCAACGATAGATGCATTGAAACTCATACTTTCGGGCAACACAAAATACACCGACTACATGGTCTGCTCAGGTATAAGGGGTATAAATATAATGGGCACTGGTGTTGATGTTGAAATATTAAAGAGATGCTACAACAGCAAAATTCTGAAGGGCAAGCTGAAATATGCGATTTCCACTCTCATCAGCATAATAGCATACAAATATCCGCACGCCAAAGCACATGTAAACGGTGAAACACTTGATCGTGATTGCTTTATAGTTTGTACCGCAAACGGCAGTATATTCGGAGGCGGCATCACCATTGCCCCAAACGCCGTGATAGATGACGGTAAGCTTGATTTTGTACTTGTGAGCGGTATACGTGCAGGCAGAAAGCCCGACGCTCTTTTGCATTTGGCAAAGGGTAAGATACTTGATATTCCCGAAACGGAATTTTTCAATACGGATTGCGTAAAGGCTTTATTTGACACTCCTGTAGATATACAGATAGACGGAGAAATTTATTCGGATATCAATTATGACGTAAAGATCGTCCACAATGAATTAAAGATGTACAGACCATAAAAAAATAAGTCCTCCCGATCGGAAGGACTTTTCTTTTTTACTCTACCTCGTAAGGAAGCAATGCTATGTTTCTTGCACGCATGATAGCTGTTGTCATCTCTCTCTGATGCTTTGCACAGT